>JAUWMN010000212.1 GCA_030613165.1 Desulfobacterales bacterium | reverse complement strand
CCGATAAGCAGTTTTACCTGGTTGATACTTTATAAAGAACAGAACTACAAATTGAGAAGCAAAGAGCGGGCTGAGGTGCTGATGAAACTATTGTGGTGGGTTGTCCACGACGGACAGGACTTCGCAGAGCAGCTCCATTATTCGCCTCTGCCGCAAGAGGCGGTGGAAAAGGCGGAGAGGATTTTGCGATCGGTGGTATACGGCGGGAATAAGATATTATAAGCGGTCAGCTGTCAGCGTTCAGCAATCGGCAGAAATCAAGAAACTGAAGTACTTGTTCAACGCTTTCACCCTGGCAAAAAGGAGCGTTACACACCCCGTCCGCTTCGCGTTCACCCCTCTCAAGAGGGGAACTATTGAAGTCCCCTCTAATAAGAGGGGATTTAGGGGTGTGTTTTACAAGGAGATTTTGTAATGGAGCAAGCTGGTAAGGCGCGGCCATGATACAGGAAAAAATATTTCAGAACACACTCTACATTTCCGCATTCTGCGTTGTCGCTCTGCTTATAGCAATTTTTTGCACGCTTCTACACGCGTCATTTCCTGCGATTAAGGAATTTGGGATGCACTTTGTTTACGGTAAAGTGTGGGACCCTGTTTCAGGCGAGTTTGGAGCGCTGCCGTTTCTGGTAGGAACACTCCTTACCTCTTTTCTCGCCCTCATAATATCAATACCGTTTTCTTTAGCCATTGCTATCTTGTTGGGTGAATATCTTAAAAAAGGGGTCGTTGCTACAGTCCTTAAAAGCGCTGTCGAACTCCTGGCAGGGATCCCGTCCATCATCTATGGGTTTTGGGGCCTCTTTGTTTTAGCGCCGATCGTAAGGAACATGGAAATTCAGCTGGGTATTATTCCATATGGCGTGGGGATACTCACCGCTTCACTTATTTTGTCAATTATGATTATTCCGTACTCGGCATCGATCGGAAGAGAGGTAATACGATTGGTTCCCGCTGACCTCAAGGAGGCAGCCTTGTCGCTCGGCGCCACACGCTTTGAGATGATAAAAAAGGTAATCCTTCCCTACGCCCGTTCAGGAATCTTTGCCGGTATTTTGCTTTCATTGGGGAGGGCCCTGGGAGAGACAATGGCGGTGACCATGGTTATCGGCAACTCCAATTTTTTGCCGAAGTCACTCTTTAGCCCGGCAAATACAATGGCAAGTGTTATCGCCAACGAATTTGCGGAGGCGACAGAGACCTTATATCTCGCAAGTTTGGTCGAAATAGGGCTTCTTCTCTTTGTCGTAACGATGATAATCAATATTGTCGGCAGGTATATCATTCAGAAAATGAGCGTGGAAACTTAGCATGAAAGCAAACAACATTTTTGTGCGGATAATAAAGGATAGGGTTTTCAAGGGAGCAGCAGTTGTTTTTTCCGTCTTATCCATCCTGCCATTACTTTTTATCCTGTTGTACATAGTAAAAAACGGTATCGCAGTGATCAACTGGCAATTTCTCACTGAGCTTCCCAAGCCTGTGGGCGAGATCGGCGGGGGGATTGCGAACGCGCTGGTTGGAACCGGAATTTTGATTCTCATTGCTTGTCTCTTTTCGATTCCTCTGGGGGTTGCAGCCGGTATCTATCTTTCTGAACACAGGACAGGAAAACTGGCGTATGCGGTGCGATTGAGTGCGGAAGTATTGCACGGGATACCTTCAATTGTTATAGGTATTATTGCCTACATATGGCTGGTTGTTCCGATGGGGATGTTTTCGGCTCTTTCCGGCGGGATCGCGCTCGGTATTATGATGCTTCCGGTCATTGTTCGTACAACGGAAGAGACCCTTAAATTGGTTCCCGGAACACTCAAGGAAGCAGCCCTTGCGCTGGGCGTGCCGTATTATAAAACGATTCTTAAGGTCATTCTTCCCGCGGGACTCAGTGGTGTCCTGACCGGAATCCTGCTCAGTATCGCGCGGATCGCGGGCGAAACCGCGCCGCTTCTCTTTACCGCATTCGGCAGCCCCTTTATGGATGTGAATATCCTGAAACCGGTGAACTCCATGCCGCTTTTGATCTTCAATTATGCGACAAGCCCTTATCCTGAATGGCATGCATTGGCGTGGGGCGCGTCGTTTGTATTGGTAGTGTTTGTACTCACGTTGAATATACTTGCGAAAGTGATAAGTAGAAAATGAAATCTCAGGTTGTAAGAGTGGAAAGTTTTAGCGCCTCGTTTGGTGAGCATCGCATATTGAAGAATATCAATCTCTCTATTCCGAAAGATAAGGTCACCGCGATCATGGGGCCGTCAGGGTGCGGCAAGACAACGCTTATCCGGTGCATGAACAGAATGCACGAGTTAATACCGGATGCTCAGGTCACCGGGAAAATGTTCCTGTATGATGAAGATATTTATAGCATGAATCCCATACTGGTGAGGAGAAAGGTAGGGATGGTGTTCCAAAGGCCGAATCCATTCCCCACCATGAGCATATATGATAACGTTATCGCGGGGTATAAACTGAACGGGATTAAGCTACCGAAAACCGAACAGGATAGTATCGTGGAGGATGCGTTAAGAAAATCAGCGCTATGGGATGAAGTAAAAGATGCTTTGCACAGAAAGGGGACATTTCTTTCCGGCGGCCAGCAGCAGAGGCTGTGTATAGCCCGCACTTTGGCCATGAAGCCCGAGGTCCTCTTGCTTGACGAGCCTACTTCCGCTCTCGATCCCAAAGCAACTTCACATATCGAAGAGTTAATCGTTGAATTAAAAAAGAGCGTGACAATTATACTGGTTACGCATAATATTGCCCAGGCGGCCCGGGTTTCTGATTTTACGGCATTTTTATATCTGGGAGAACTCGTTGAATTCGGACCGAGCAAAAAGCTGTTTACCGTGCCTGAAGACAAGAGAACGGAAGAGTATTTAACTGGAAAATTTGGGTAGTTTTCACTTAGGAGGCTATCCGAGAATTCTGATCCTACTGCAAAAGAGTGAGAAACGGCCTAAATTCCCGCAAGTTTTCGTCAAAGAGGCCTGCTATTCTCCTCAAATTTGCGAAAATTTTGTCTCGTTCGCACTCTTTTTCGTTACGGACATAATTCTCGGACAGCCTCATAGAAACGGCATCTTTTGCCCCGATACCGCGACTTAAGATTTCAATCTCCCCCTTTTCTAAAGGGGGGCCGGGGGGATTTGTGCCAAGCCTTGAAAATCCCCCTGTATCCCCCTTTAAAAAAGGGGGACTTTAACAGGGCTATCTGCCTTAAATTAATGGATACTGTGGGGTAGGAATGATGATAAAAGAAGGAAAGATCAACGCTATTAAAAGAGAGCTCCATGAGTTTGCCGCTCTGGTGGAGCATATGATTGAGCGCAGCATAAAGGGCCTTACTACAAAAGACAAAGCGATGCTTGCTGCCGTGATAGAAGAGGACGAAGCAAAAGCGAACAGTTTTGAAACCACAATAGAAGAATTGTGCACCGTATTTATTGCTCAATTCCAACCTAAAGCCAAAAACCTGCGGACAATGCTTATGATTTTAAAAATGAATAATGACTTGGAGCGGGTTGCAGACCATGCGGTGAATATCTCGGAAAGCAGCCTCTTTTTGATAGAGCGACCTCAGATAAAGCCGTATGTTGATTTGCCGAAAATGGCGGAAACAGTAATACAGATGTTGGGAGACAGTATTCACGGGTTTATTAACGAAGACGGTGTGCTTGCCAGAAGCGTATGTAGACGGGATGAGATCGCAGACGACCTGAAAGATAAGATATTGAAGGATCTCATCGCGATTATGAGTCAAGACCCTTCCGTTATTGAACGTTCCGTGCATTTAATCAGGATTGTCAGAAACTTAGAACGCGTGGCTGACTTATCGACTAACCTTTGTGAAGATGTCGTATTTATGGTAGAAGGAAAGGTCATAAGGCATCAGATAGCGTAGGAGGCTGTCCGAGAATTATGTCCGTAACGAAAAAG
>JAUWMN010000219.1 GCA_030613165.1 Desulfobacterales bacterium | reverse complement strand
TTGGTACTGGTATCTCCGTCAACCGTTATGATATTGAACGATTTGTCCACTGCCGCCTTTAATGATTCCTGCAGGATATTATGCGATGCGCCAATATCGGTACAGATAAAGCATAGCATAGTCGCCATGTCCGGGCGAATCATGCCCGCGCCCTTGGCCATGGCTGTTACAGTAAACTCCTTCCCCGATATAGTACCTTTTTTCGAGACTACCTTAGGAACCCTGTCTGTGGTCATAATTGCTTCAGCTACATCCGGAAGGCCCGATGGGGTCATATGCTGAAGGATTCCAGGAATGGCATTTTCAATTTTTGAGATGTCTAACGTCTTTCCGATGACTCCGGTGGAAGCAACCATCACCAGAGACTCATCTATTTGCAGGGCTTTGCCTGTAGCTCGGGCCATTGCTTCGGCATCCCTCATACCCTGTATTCCAGTACATGCATTGGCATTACCGCTATTTACCACAATAGCCTGACATTGCCCCGAACCTATCCGTTCCATATCAAAAAGTACCGGCGCTGCCTTTACACGGTTTCGGGTAAAGACACCCGCAACATTTGCAGGGACCGTGGAAAAAATAATCCCAAGATCTGTTACCCCGTCTTTTTTTAAACCGGCCGGCCCCGCGGCAGCCAAAAAACCCGGCGCCTGTAAATCTTCCACAGTTAGGTTCTCCCACAACATTTTTTATATTTTTTTCCACTTCCACACGGGCACGGCGCATTCCTACCCACCTTTTTCCCCTCTCGCTTCACGGGTTGTCTGGCAGAGGGCTCACCATGTGAAAACGTCATACTCTGTTCTTTGGGCTTCCGCATACTGTCAATTTCTTCCGGGCGGACGACCTGTATCCTAAACAGTGTGCTAACAGTAGCCTCTTTAATCCGTTCCACCATTGTCTGAAACATCATAAAGCCTTCCTGTTTGTACTCAAGTAGCGGGTCTCTCTGACCATATCCTCGTAGCCCGATCCCCTCTTTTAGATGATCCATGGCAAGAAGGTGGTCCTTCCAGGCGCTGTCCACGGTTTGCAACATAATCATCCGCTCGAGCGAACGAGCAGTGTCAGCGCCGATATACTCTTCTTTCTCGTGATACCGCTTAAGGGCCTCTTTCAGGATATATTCTTGCAGTCCTTCACGCGTAAGGCCATCCAAAAGAGATCCGTTCAACTCAATCTTAAAAGCCAATTTATCCCGAACAGCGGTTCCGAGCCCTTTTAGATCCCAATCTTCCGGAAGATGCTTTTCGTCGGAGAACTCACCCGAGATCGTCTCTGCCACCTCCTGTATCATCTCTTCAATTAGTGAATAAATACTATCTTCCCTCAAGGCCTCACGGCGGTAATCATAGATAACCTTGCGTTGTTGATTCATGACATCGTCATACTCGAGTAGATGCTTACGAATATCAAAATTGTGGCCCTCGACCTTGCGTTGAGCGTTCTCAATCGCCTTGCTTATCAGGCCGTGCTCGATCGGCTCACCCTCTTCTACCCCGAGTCTGTCCATAATAGAGGAAATCCGTTCACCCCCAAATATACGAAGGAGGTCATCTTCAAGTGCAAGATAAAATCGGGAGGAGCCGGGATCCCCCTGACGACCGGATCTACCCCGGAGCTGGTTGTCAATACGCCGGCTTTCGTGCCTCTCTGTACCGATTATGCGAAGTCCGCCAAGCTCTTTGACACCCTCACCTAAAACGATGTCCGTACCACGTCCGGCCATGTTGGTGGAGAGGGTCACTGTACCCATCTGGCCTGCTTTTGCTATAATTTCCGCCTCTTTTTCATGGTTTTTTGCATTCAGAACAGAATGCTTGATCCCTGCTTTAGTGAGCATGCGACTCAGTTTCTCTGATTTATCAATTGAAACCGTTCCCACAAGGATCGGTTGTCCCTTTTTGTTCAGTTCCTTGATCTCTCTGGCTGCTGCTTTAAATTTCTCTTCCTCGGTTTTGTAAATTGAATCGGGAAAATTTTCGCGAACCATGGGAAGATTTGTAGGAACAACTATTACATCCAGATTATAAATCTTTTTGAATTCAGCCGCTTCCGTGTCGGCGGTACCCGTCATTCCGGCCAGTTTTTCATACATTCGGAAGTAATTCTGAAAGGTTACCGAGGCTAAGGTCTGATTCTCATTCTCGACTTTGACGTTTTCCTTGGCTTCAAGAGCCTGGTGCAATCCTTCACTATAACGCCTGCCGGGCATTAGCCTGCCGGTAAACTCGTCTACAATGATAACCTCGCCATTTTTCACGATATAGTCTACATCGCGTTTAAAAAGGGTGTGGGCCTTCAGCGCCTGATTCAGGTGGTGGAGTATTTCGATATTTTTGGGCTCATAGAGGTTATCTACCTGTAAAATTTTTTCACAGCGTGCGATTCCTTCTTCTGTAAGGATCGCTGCACGCGCCTTCTCATCAATGGTATAATCACTATCACGTCGCAAACGAGGAATGACTGTATTCAGCTGATAGTACAAGGAAGTCGATTTCTCAGCAGGCCCGGAGATAATTAAGGGCGTCCTTGCCTCATCAACCAGTATGCTGTCCACCTCATCCACGATCGCATAATAATACTCCCTCTGCACCAGGTCCTCTTTTGAGAACTTCATGTTGTCACGCAAATAGTCAAAACCAAATTCGTTGTTTGTTCCATACGTGATATCAGCAGAGTATGCTTTTTTGCGTGCTTCTTCATCCAGGCCATGAACCACGTTGCCGACCGACAACCCCAAAAACTTATATATTGCCCCCATCCATTCAGTATCTCTTTTGGCAAGGTAGTCGTTCACAGTTACTACATGAACCCCTTTATTGGTTAGGGCATTTAGATATACAGGAAGAGTCGCAGCCAAGGTCTTCCCCTCACCTGTCTTCATTTCCGCAATCTTTCCCTGGTGAAGAACAAGTCCTCCCATTAACTGAACATCAAAATGACGCATGTTCAAGGTTCGGGCAGATGCCTCCCGGACGACCGCAAATGCTTCTGGAAGGATGTCTTCAAGAGATGCACCCTGTTCGAGGCGTTCGCGAAATGTGGACGTCATGACCTGCAAGTCGTTATCGCTCAATTCCTTTATTTTAGGCTCGAGGGAATTGATTTGGTCGACAATTGGTTGTAATTTTTTAAGCTCTCGCTCGTTCTTGCTTCCGAATACTTTTTTGAGCAAATTTCCTATCATTTAATAACACAGTATCCTTTCATCCAATTTTTGATGGTTTCGTAAGGAGTCTTGTTTTCCCTCCCCTGGAGAGGGACTTATAGGAAAAGGGTGGTTTTGGACTTTTTACGAAACCGTCAAGGATTGCTACTTATATAACAGTTGTAAGGGTAATACACTCTTTGTTGTTTTTCAATCTTTTTAAAAATGGCCGGATACGAAATGATTGAAGAATTGAATACAAAAGACAGAGGACGGAGTTTAGAGGCCAGTCACCGACGCGCCAAAGCCGCTATGGCGACGGAGCGAAGTTAGAGGATAGGGGGCAGGTTAAAAACAATTAGTCACTGCATACCGCATACTAATCAAGAATATACTTTTGTGGATTAATAGGGATACCGTTTACGTTCACTTCATAATGAAGGTGTGGCCCGGTGCTTCGCCCGCTATTTCCTAGTAAGGCAAACTTATCGCCACGTTTGACCCTGTCCCCCACTTTTACTGTGCACTTTTTGAGATGTCCGTAACGCGTAACAACTCCATGGCCGTGATTGATAATAGCCATCAGGCCATAAGAACCCTTCTTGCCAACAAAGGTCACCACCCCGGAGGCGGGTGCGATAATGGAGGTACCCGCTCGAGC
>JAUWMN010000175.1 GCA_030613165.1 Desulfobacterales bacterium | reverse complement strand
TTGGAGCCGTATCTTAAAGAGTACGAATATGCCAAAAATAGTATTAAGCTCTTCAAAAAAGAGGGCCGGATTTTTATTGAGATTCCAAACCGGCTTCTCGGCATTTACAGCTCTGAAGAACCGTATCCCGTAAAGCTGCATATAGAACGCTCTTTGATAAAAGGCGATCCGGAATCGGAAGGCGTCATGACCGCGGAAAGCCCACATTCGGTTGTTTTTGAGATTCATCCGGATTTTCGGCGTGCCCTTGAAGCCGGGCAACGGAATATAACGCATGATCCCACTCCGATAGGTGGTGATTTGACAGGGGACTATTTCAAGTTTCTTTGGATTCCCTCCGGTCCCTTCCCTGATGACATCACGCGCCGGCTGCATCCTCTAATGCATCAAATCGTCTCTAGTGTGGATTATTCTCCTATGGTCACTATCGCCAATGTGCACACATGGATGGAGTTCAACAGGTTTGTAGATGCTATCCATGCGATTCCGGATGTAGTGTCCAAGGGGATTTTTGGCGTATCCGGTTTAACTGTTGATCTCTATTTCGAGAACAGGGCTTATCGATATTCCAATGTATACTATCCACAGTATGCGTTCTTCAAGCTATCCGGCGCGAGCGAAGGAATTGTTATGGGACCGTCCGAGATCAACAGCCTCCTGGACGAATATAGACCGTCAAATGAACGTCTCTCTATAGATCAGATCCTTCAGTTCAATAACCAAGCAGATGAAGAAATCAAGATTTGATGGTTTAGTCAACATCATTTTACCGTTGCCTTCCCTGGATAGTTTACTATAATCTTAATTGAGCGTAAGTGTTCAATGTTTGCGGAAGGAAAGTCTTTGCTATGTTCAAATTTTTTGATCTGTTTAAAAAGAGTAAGATTAGTGAACGCATTGCGCCGGACAAGGTTCTTTTTCAGCGTAAATATCGTTATTTTACAAGCATACTGGTCGGAAACAATCGTGCCCTTGAAATCATCACCGACCTGGAGCATATTTTTTATGAGGACAAGCCCTTTAACCTCGGCCATGTATTGGCCCAGTCGGAAATATTGATAGGAGAAGCGCTTAACATTGTTGAAGACCTGAATGCCCTGTCAGGCGGAAAATATCCCGAACTTTTTGATGCTGCCGACACAATAGGTACTGGTATTCTGGGCGTACTCGAGAGAAAGAACAAACTTGATAAAACAAACCTTGTTTTTCCGCTTGAAAGTCTCAGCCAGGAAAGCGTCGCTGATGTTGGCGGTAAAGCGGCCAATCTCGGCGAGGTCTTTAACCGGGTCAACCTTCCTGTACCGCAGGGGTTTGCGGTAACTGCTTATGCCTGTCAGCATTTCATGGAGCATAATAACCTGGCCGATCTGGTGGACAGTAAACTGAGGCACCTGGATGTCAATGATACTGAGAGCCTGATGAGGCTCAGTGACGAAATACGGTCCACGATCTTGGAGGCTGAACTTCCAATAGATCTGGAAAGGGCTATTATTCAGGCATTTGGTGAGCTGCGGCAAAAACTCGGACCTGATATCCGTATTTCGGTCAGAAGCAGCGCTGCCACTGAAGATTCCGAGGCGAGCTTTGCGGGTCAACATTCTACGGTCCTCAATGTGAGTCAGGAAAATCTGATCAATGCATATAAAGAGGTGGTGTCGAGCACATTTAATTCCCGGGCAATTTTTTATCGCCGGAGCAAGGGGTATCTGGATCAGGATGTTATCATGTCCGTGGCTTGTGTCATGATGATTGACGCAAAGGTCAGTGGTGTCATGTATACCGTTGATCCGCATGACAGCCGGCATGCAGTCGTTCTGATCAGCGCTGTTTGGGGGTTGTGCGCAGGCGCGGTGGAGGGATCGGCAATCACCGATTTTTACGAGATTAGTAAGAAAGACAGACGGATCCAAAATTCAACAGTGTCTCACAAAGCAACCATGCTCAGGTCTGATGTTTGTGATGGTCTCAGGGAAGAATCGGTGGCCGATGATATGAAGGATGAGCCTTGTCTGGATCCGGCACAAATAGAGATGTTGGTTGATTACGGCTTGAAGTTGGAGAGACACTATGGTGTAGCTCTCGATATCGAGTGGGCCATAGATCAGAACGACAGGTTGTACGTTTTACAGGCACGGCCTTTAAAGCGGTTTTTGAAATTCAGTAAGGACAAGATCTCCGGGAAATCCGCGGATAGTACACAGGAAGAGTTCCCCGACAATCCGATAGTGCTGAAAGGGGGAGCAACAGCTTCAGAAGGGGTGGCTACCGGATTGGCTTATATATTAACTTCCGAACACAATCTGCCTGGCGTGCCCGAAGGCTCTATATTGATTGCCCAACAAACATCCCCTCGCTATGTCCCCGTTATCGGCCGCGTACAGGCCATTGTAACCGACGTGGGGAGCGTTACCGGCCACATGGCTTCCGTGGCCAGGGAATTTCGCATTCCCACCCTGGTGGGAACCGGTTCCGGCACGGCGACTATCCCCCAGGGCAAGGAGATTACAGTGGATGCCACAAACGGGGTTATTTATGAGGGGCGTGTAGAACAACTCTTACACGAGGAAATAACAATTAACCCCATGAAGGGGAGCCCTACCTATAAAGCGTTGCAGTCGTCCTTAAAGAAAATCGCTCCCTTGAACCTGACCGATCCCAAACACGACAATTTTACGCCGGAGGGATGTCAGACGATCCATGACATCCTCCGTTTTGCTCATGAGATGGCCATGCGGGAAATGTTTCGGATTAGTGATGACGTTGAAGTGGAAAAGAATATCGCAGTCTATCTAAGGTCGTCTCTTCCTGCCAACATTTATGTTGTTGATTTGGGAGGTGGTCTTTCAATAGATACCGGGGTACGTGAAGCAACGATCGAAGCGGTGACCTCTGTGCCTTTCAGGGCTCTATTGCAGGGGATGACCCACAAGGATGTCGACTGGTCAGCCGATGTTGGAGTAGATTGGCGCGGGTTTGCGTCCATCGTAGCTGAATCCGTATTCCGAGATCCTATGAAGGAGGGCCGGATGGGAGGACCGAATTATGCCGTGGTATCCGGCGAATACCTCAACTTTAATTCCCGCCTGGGGTATCATTTTGCCACTCTCGACACATACTGCGGCCCTGAGGTGAATGATAATTATATCACGTTCTCCTTTAAAGGGGGGGCGGCCGATATCGGCAGGCGTTCCAGGCGGGCGCGTCTCATAGCGTTAATCCTCAAGAGACTGGGATTCAAGGTGGAGCTGAAAGGTGATATGTTGAGATCTGAGTTAAAAAAGTATGACTCCGATCGTCTTCGGGAGAAACTCGACATGCTGGGCAGACTTCTTGGATCGGTCCGCCTTTTGGACATGGTCTTATCCGATGATGGCCAGGTTGGATGGTATGTGGATGAGTTTTTTAAGGGGAATTATACGTTTGAGAGGTGAAGGTTGCAGGCTCAAAGCTGAAAGCTCAAAGCAAGAAATTAAGAATGCTTAGCCTTCAGCTTTGAGCCTTGAGCTTTCAGCTTTGCTATGGCAGGGACCGACAAAGGCCCCGGCCATAGCGTGAGTTGTCGAGTCAAATCAATGTTCCAGCCTTAGCCCCCACCCTTCAAACATGAACAGGATGGCAAAGCCGTACCACATGGTGTAAACCACATAAAAGACCAATGAGAAGATGACAACTCCGAAACGGTCACCGATCTTTTGGGGGTCGATCTTGTAGTAGTTATAGCATGTCTCCACGGCTTTTGTGCCCACTGTGGCAACAATCTTGGCCTCTTCAAACTTCGACTGCTTCTTTAAGTCTTCTTCCGCCAGCTTGAGCGCCTTCCACCAGTTATAAAGGACCCGTTGTTCATCGTAGCCGTATTTGTCAGCGAGCGTCTGCCCGTCATTGTGATACATCAGGTCTGAATCGGCAAGACAGTTTGTCAGGATCTTGGCCAGATCGCCGCTGACTTTTAACTCAGTTCCTGATTTATTTACCAGGGCGTCCCCTTTCATTAGGAGAGGAGTCGTCTGTTCCACCTTTTCCTCATTCTTCATGTGCAGGGTCACGGTTATGGTGTTCCCCGCAAACTTGTCGACATCTTCCTTGACCGCTGGAATATAGTAGGCTGATCCCTTTGATATGGAGTTATACAGGGCGTCTAAGTATTCCAGACCGTTGTGGCCCTTGAAAACAGGAGAAAATATTATTACGAGTACAACGAAGAACGAGACTAACATTGCAAAACCACCATAAAATTCTTTCTTATTCGCAATCATGACGTCACCCCCTCTCCCTTAAGTTTGCCGATGTTCATCAGGAATGTGCCGATGACCCAAACCGAGAAGGCGCCGATAACAATGAAAAAGGCCCAGACCCCAATGGTCTCTAACCCGGCCCCCAACCCCGGTGATATGGGAATGACATCCATATCACCCAACTTGGCCGGCAGGGCAAATATCCGGTTGACAAAACCGGCCAAGACAGCCATGGCGTAAAAACCGCGGATCGTGATCCCCGGCACGACCTTGGTGACCATTGCCCCGATCTGGATACCGATCAAGGATCCCAGGAGCATTCCCATGGCCAGGGTGTAGAAGATAAAGCCGTAGATCGCGTACTGGCTGATCGAGGCATAGCCTGCAGTGAAGACGATCTGAAAGATGTC
>JAUWMN010000275.1 GCA_030613165.1 Desulfobacterales bacterium | reverse complement strand
GGGCTATACCGGTTGCACCCAGCAAGTCCATGACGGACGGGGACAGGGCACGTATTGTAACGACCTTTATTTCATTACGAAACAGGCGAAATGTCCTCTGAAAAAATCGCTTGTTTTCATAATCTTCCATTCCGAATACCTTTACGATTCTTGTCCCTGTGAAGGTTTCGTGCAGGAGGACGTTCATGTCGGCGACTGCTTCCTGGCACCTTGTTCTGACGCGGCGGACCATGCGGCCGAATTTTACAATGGGGATGACCGCTATCGGAAAGATGATCATTGCCAAAAGTGCAAGCTTCCAGTCACGGTAGAATACCACAAAGAGGAGACATATGATGGTGAAGAAGTCTTTAAGAATACCGGTTATGGCATCGGAGACCATCATTTTAACGAGATTGACGTCATTGGTTATCCTTGACATTAGAACACCTGTTCTGTTCCTGGAAAAGAATGATAACGACAGGGACTGGATGTGAGAGTAAAGATCGTCTCGTATTCGTTTGATAATACGTTGTCCCACATAATTCATCAGGTAAGCCTGCCCAAAGTGGCAGATACCCTTGATAAGATAGATGCCGACAATTGCAAGTGGAAGCAATTTGAGCATATAAGCATCTTTGTTGATAAAAATGTCGTCTATCACCGGCTTAAATAAAAAGGCTGTTGCCGATGTCGTGCCCGCGACCCCAATCATACATATCATCGCAAATGCCAGCCGTCTCCAGTGGTCCTTTACGATGGGAAGGAGTCGTTTTAAAAGATCTATATCGGAAGATTTAATTTTTTTGTCCATATCATTGACTATTGAATATAAGTTTTAGCAATAATTAACCGCAAAGACGCAAAGATCGCAAAGTTTTAAAGAACATTAACAAAAATCTTTCATTATCTTTCTTTGCGCCCTTTGCGTCTTTGCGGTGAGATAATCAGTTGTAAATATTACAAAATCACATGTCCGTAATAACTGTCTACCTGTTTAGTTATACGATTCAGTTCCTTCTCCAGTTGTACACGCAGCTCTTTTACTTCTTTGGGCATACTATCTTTTGGAACAAAGATCGGGTTTCCGTAGATAAACGTCCCTTTTGTAAATGGATAAGGGAGTATGAACCTATCCCAACTGTCAAATGCCTTGATCCTTTGGGCGCTATAGCTTATTGGTATAATTGGATAGCCGGTCTTCCGTCCCAGGGCGATAACACCGGGTTGTACCTTATAACGGGGCCCCCGAGGGCCGTCTGGTATTATGCCGCCGGGACATCCTTCCTCCTTAAGAATTCGTATCATATTTACCATAGCGCGTGCTCCCCCTCGTGAAGTGGACCCGCGTACAATACGATACCCCTGTAAGCTCGAAATTCGAGCAATAATCTCTCCGTCTTTTGAGTGGCTCACCATAATGGCCCCACCCCATCCTTGATAGAGATAACTGATCATAAGCAGTCTGGAATGCCAGAACACAAAAATGATCTTTTTGGATTCAACCAGTTGTTGAACCGCTTCAAATCCAACGACCTGGATCCTCATGGACCCGAAGATCAGGTTGATAAGGCCCTTTCCTGCGAGACCTATAAGGCTGTATTTTAATTCCTCCAATTGTTCCGTCACGAAAGCATCCTCAGCGCCACTTTGGCGGCCATATCTGATGCGCCGGGGGAACCCAGCTCTTTTCTGATAGCATTAAGTTGCTGTTGCATCGCAGCACGAGCTTTTTTGTTTCTAAGAAGCCTTAAAGCATGGTCAGCAATATTTTCAGGAGATGCCTTTTCTTGAATCAGTTCCGGAACAATCTCTTTGCCGGCTATGAGATTGGCCAGACCGGCATATTGTACCCGTACCAGTTTTGTCCCCAGCCAGTAACTGAACGGCGATACTTTATATACAATGATCATTGGCGTGCCAAATATGGCTGCTTCCAATGTGACCGTACCGGATGCCGAGATTACAAGCGATGCGTACTTAAGTACTTCATGAACATTACCCTGTACAATCGATATGTCGGCCCTGCTTCCCTGTACCATTTCTTCTACTTTGTCCTTGTTCAGGGATGAGGCTACAGGTATGATGAATTTAACTTCTCGGACCTCTTCTGAGATTATTTTCGCTGCCTCTATCATCACAGGAAGGAGACGTGCAACCTCCTCGCTGCGACTCCCCGGCAGAAGGCCTATGATCGGTAGCCCCTCTTTGTCCAGGGTATTGTTAAAATCATCCGGTGATATATTGTCTAACAGGGGATGACCTACAAAAGTTACAGATATATCATGTTCTTTATAAAAATCGGCCTCAAAAGGGAGAATAACCACCATCTCATTAACCAACCTGCGGATTTTTTTAACGCGGCCTGTTCTCCACGCCCATACCTGCGGGCTGATATAATACATGACTGGGACGTTTAATCTTTTTGCCGCAGCAGCCAGCTTAAGGTTGAAGTCAGGGAAATCGATCAGTATGAGGAGATCAGGGCGTAGCGTCTTTAGATCTTTTTTCAACAGAGAGAGGGCCTTAAAAATTTTCCCGATTTTTGAAAAGACTTCGGAAAGACCGACTACTGAAAGCTCTTCAGACTTGACCCGGATCGTGACCCCGGTTTCTTTCAACGCAGTGCCCCCTACTCCAAAAAAGGAGATAGATGGCTCTTTTCCCTGTATTGCCTTGACCAGATTATCTCCATGCAGGTCGCCGGAGGCCTCTCCGGCAATGAGCATTATTATTTTGCTTTTATTCATATGAATCAACGATTATCTTTCTCTTTTCCCCACTTTGACTTCTTGATTTGATCTACAACGCTCAGCGCTACTTTCAGAGCGTTTCTCCCGTCGCGGCCCGAGACTGCCGGGACTTCTCTGTTTGCGACACAGCTTATGAA
>JAUWMN010000080.1 GCA_030613165.1 Desulfobacterales bacterium | reverse complement strand
TTCTTTTACGCTTTTGACAAAACCTTTGAAGAGATACAACCTTACAATAGCCAAGGGTGCAAATCGTGACATATACACTTCCTGACGAAGAAATTGAAAAAATCGCGCAGTCAAGACACCACGATCCTTTCTCAGTACTGGGGCCTCATATTATCAGCGCTGACAGCAAAAAATCATTTGTTATACGGGCGCTCCTTCCTAATGTCAGCGAAGCCTATATTATAAAAGCCGGGTCGAAACGTAAATATCCGATGGATCAAATCGGTTCGACCGATCTTTTTGAGGCAATCTTTCCCGGTCAGGCAACTCCCTTTAAATATCAATTTAATGTTGTTAGAAATGGAAAACAATCTAAATTTCGTGATCCATATGCATTCCCTCCTGACATTATATCCGACTATGACCTATACCTGTTTGGTCAGGGAACCCATTACAGAATCTTTGATAAACTGGGAGCCCATGTGACGCGGATAGACCGCATACCAGGTGTTCACTTTGCTGTGTGGGCTCCTAACGCGGCTCGTATAAGTGTTGTGGGTGATTTTAATCAATGGGATGGACGATGCCACCAGATGAAGTCGCTCGGCAGTTCCGGTATCTGGGCGCTATTTATCCCCGGCGTTGGTGAAGAAACGCTTTATAAATATGAAATAAGAGCCCAAAATGGCGATGTTTTTTTAAAGGCTGATCCCTATGCCTTCTATTCTGAAATTCGACCCAATACCTCAACCATTGTCTACAATATAGATAAAAAATATCGATGGAATGACAAGAAGTGGATGAAAAAAAAGAGGGGTCAGGAGAGGATATGGGAACGACCTGTTGCTATCTACGAGGTACATCTCGGCTCATGGATGCGGGTATCCGCCGAAGGCGACAGATTCCTTACATATACCGAATTGGCCGACAAACTGATCCCATATGTAAAGGATATGGGATATACTCATATTGAATTGCTCCCCATAACATCACATCCTTACGATCCTTCCTGGGGGTATCAGGTCTCCGGATATTATTCGCCCACTGCCCGTTACGGCAGGCCGGAAGAACTTATGAAATTTGTTGACGTCTGCCACCAAAACGATATTGGAGTCATTCTTGATTGGGTGCCGTCCCACTTTCCCAAAGACGCGCATGCTCTTGCGTGGTTTGATGGAACCTGCCTCTACGAACATGCTGATCCGAGACAGGGGGAACACAAGGAGTGGGGGACTCTCGTATTCAACTATGGAAAAAACGAAACAAAAAACTTTTTGATCGCCAATGCGATCTTCTGGATGGAAAAATATCATTTTGACGGATTCCGTGTGGATGCCGTGGCTTCAATGTTATATCTCGATTATTCCAGAGAAGACGGGGACTGGATTCCAAACAAATATGGCGGCAGGGAGAATCTGGAAGCTATCGATTTTTTAAAACATCTCAACACCGTGCTATATGAAAAATTCCCTGAGATACTGATGATTGCTGAAGAATCAACCGCATGGCCTGCCGTGTCAAAACCAACACATCTCGGCGGTCTTGGATTCGGCTTCAAGTGGAATATGGGCTGGATGCATGATGTATTGGCCTATATGGAGGAAAACCCTATCCATCGAAAATACCATCACCACAAACTTACCTTCGGCCTTTTATACGCATTTCATGAAAATTTCATCCTGCCACTTTCTCATGATGAGGTGGTACATGGGAAACATTCCCTCTTGGACAAAATGCCGGGAGATCACTGGCAAAAGTTCGCAAACTTAAGACTACTCTTTGCTTTCATGTATGGACACCCAGGAAAAAAACTCCTTTTCATGGGAGGAGAGTTCGGACAATGGAACGAATGGGATTATGCCCAAAGTCTTGACTGGCATCTTCTGAATTATGAATTACACAAGCAGCTCCAGAGATACATCAAGGATCTGAACCATCTCTACCGTTCTGAGCCGCCCCTGTATGAAATAGACTTTGAACATACCGGATTCGAATGGATTGATTCAAATGATTCGGACAACAGCGTGCTCATTTTTATGAGAAAGGGGAAAGAGTCTCGGAAACCCCAAGGCTACATTGTGTTAGCGTTAAACTTTACTCCCGTGCCACGTGACAACTATCGCATAGGAGTCCCCTTACCGGGATTTTACAAGGAACTCCTTAACTCAGACGCCGATATTTACGGAGGGAGCAACCAGACACTCCCAGGAGGCGGCGCTAAGACAGAAAATATTCCATGGCACTCCCATCAATACTCTGTATCAATTTCCCTACCCCCACTGGGAGCCGTAATATTAAAGCCGACTTTAGAAGAAGATAGTGGCAGTTGATAGAACCTCAGATGTCATTCCCGCGCAGGCGGGAATCCAGCCCGCGGCATTTTATGGATACACGCCTGCGCGGGTATGACGCAGGGGGACAACTGACGTAAGCAAGAAACATTAAACTATTTTACAGCAACGCCGAACAGATATTCGTGATGAGAAAATTTCAAAAACTGAAAGGAAGACTATGATACCCCCGAGAAAAATGCTTATTTATAATTTATTTCCCCTGTTGGCCGGACCCTTCCCCAAATGGACGCCTCATCTGGAGAGAGCCGCCGATATGGGGTTTAACTGGGTGTTTGTAAACCCGATTCAGTACCCTGGATTTTCCGGAAGTCTCTATTCAGTGAAGGATTTTTGCCGGTTCAACCCTCTCTTGTTCGATTCAACAAGCAACAAGAGCCCTGAGGCGCAGGCAAAAGAGATGATTTCAACCGCAAAAAAATTAGGCCTCAACATGATGATCGATTTGGTCATTAACCACTGCGCCGTGGACTCTGAACTCCTCAAACAACATCGGGAATGGTTTAAGTGGAATAAAGACGGAACTGTCGTCCACCCATCGGCTAATGACAATGGGGACACGGTAGTATGGGGAGATCTTGCAAAATTCGACCACGAGCATACATCAGATCCGGAAGGGCTCTTCAACTTCTTTTTCAATACAATAAAATTCCTGATGAGGCTTGGTTTTAGGGGCTTTCGGTGCGATGCCGCTTACCAGATCCCCGGACACCTATGGAAGAGACTTATACACGAAACCAAGCAGATCCACCCTGAAACGCTTTTTTTCGCTGAAACCCTTGGCTGCACCGTGGACGAAACAATGGAAACAGCGCGATCCGGATTTGACTATATCTTTAACAGTTCCAAATGGTGGAATCTTAAGTCGCGCTGGTGCATAGAACAGTATGCCATGACGCGAAACATAGCCCCTTCCGTCAGCTTTCCGGAGACTCACGACACCTTGAGACTCTGCGAGGAACTGAATGGAAACATAGATGGGCTCAAGCAACGTTACCTTTTTTCCGCCATCTGCTCTGCCGGAGTCATGATGCCCGTTGGTTTTGAATTTGGTTTTAGAAAACCCCTCCATGTGGTTGACACCCGACCGGAAGACTGGGAGACTACTACCATAGACCTTGCTGACTTTATAAAAGAAGTGAATAAGATCAAGAAAACATATACCATCTTTCAGGAAGAGTGTCCTACCGAGATGCTCAACATCGATAATCCAAACGTCCTTGCCCTCTGGAAGGCGTCGCTTTATTCTAAAGACGAAGCGCTTATATTTATAAACCGGGATATCAAGAATAAACAAAGGATTACCGTTGAGAAATTAAGGGACCTTGTCCAAGCAGGGAAGCCCCTTGTTGACGTATCTCCGGAATATCGACTCGACTATATCCCCGAACCTTTTACATACGACCTGCGCCCTGGCCAGGGGATCATTCTGGTAGCACAAAGGAATTCACACTAGGTTCATTTTGTTCCCGGCATCGGATTATACTCGGTGTTAATAGTCCCCACGCACGTCAACTGCTCGGATACAGTATTTATGACTTTGCTTAAATATCACCTTATTAGAGATCATGACGTCATCTTTTCACATTTGGCATAACAGTTGCGAGTTATAAATATATATAGAAATTTCCTTTTTGTTAGACAGGACAAACAGGATGATCAGGATAAACAAAAGATAAAAATCTTGTAAAGCCTGTCAAAAAAGTCTCGCCGAAGGCGGCTATGAACTGGAAAAAGAACAAGGACATGACACTTAAAGAAAAGATTGAAAAATCGTTAAGCATGGTGACCGATCCGGAAACCAATCTCGATATCATGCGTATGAAGCTTGTTCGGGATCTTTCCGTTGATTCCGACGGGTCGGTCACTCTCACCTTTCACCCCTCTTCACCCGTGTGCCCCATGGCATTTAAGCTTGCCTACGAAATCAAAAAAGCTATAGAAAAGACTGAGGGAGTGAAAGAGGCAAAATTAAACATTGAAAATTACAACCGCGCAGACGAACTAAAAAAAGTCTTAGACTCTCTTGGCTGATTTTTAACTTGTCGCTTCCGCCTCCTTTCTCTTTTTTAATGCCTAATTGCAAAAAATACACAAAAAGCTCAAGTTCCACAGTTCTTTTGCCGATAAGATTAGTGCGGGGATAGACACAAATTCCTCTGGCCGAGTCTATTAACAGTAAAAGGAGAAAGGAGAAAGAAATGCAAACTTGCGAATTGTTAGCTAAATGCGGGTTTTTTAAAAAGTATCAGGAGACTAAAGATCTTGCTTGCAAGGGATTCATCAACAAGTATTGCAAAGGACCTGATATGAATGAATGCAGTAGGAAGGCGTACCGAAAAGAACATGGAGCGCCTCCTTCTGACGACATGATGCCAAACGGAATGATGGTGGCTAATTAACCCCACATCCATGTGGCGCTTTCAAAATTGATGGCGTCGTAAAAAGTCCAATCTACTGCGTTGTAGTGGTTTTTTTAGGCACTCGACATACCATATGTATGCCTTCGCACCTAAAAAACCACTACGCCTTGTTTATTGACCGTTTGGCTTAGCCATCCTTTATCAAACTCAAGAATTTTTACAGGTGCATTAATTTTAATTTTACCAGCTGGACGACTCTGTCTACAGCGTCTTTGACAGGGGGCGTACACTCCTCTGAAAAAGTAGTAATATCGGCGGCTTCTACCGCGATAATCATTATTTCCGAAGGGATCTCTTTGCCCAGGACCTCTTTTCCCAGGCCAAGTATTGTTAGAAAGTCGAAATCATGGGCTGAAGCAAGATGAATGGGTACTGTTGAAACGATATCTTGTACGGACAGTTCGTGAATCGTTCCGGGCGCCGCGCCTGTAACAATAGCGTCAACAATGATCAGACGATCGCCTTCTTCGATCATATCGATCAGCACTGATCCGCCGGTTCCGCCCACGGTTAAAACAACACCAGGCAAAATCTCTTCCGCCTTCAGGCGTTCCACCACATGCACCCCGACACCGTCGTCGGAGAGAATAGAGTTGCCGATGCCAAGGACTTGTGTCTTCACTTCCGCGTTATTCTTCTGCACACCTTGCCGTCTTTAATCAATCGCACCTCCAACGGCATTTGCCCCGGCAGACAGTGGGTAGCGCAGGCAAGACACGGGTCATAGGCCCGGAAGGCCATTTCTACCATGTTAAGTATGGTGTTGTCTGCCGCGCCATTCTTGATTAGTTTTTGAGCGGCCTTTTTAACCGACATCCCCATTGCCGCGTTGTTTTGCACGGTGGCAACTATAAGATTGACCTTCTTTACCATCCCATTGCTGTCAGTAACGTAATGGTGGTACAGCGTCCCCCGGGCGGCCTCCACAACACCCACCCCCTCCGTTGGGGTTTCCGTTGGAACCGCGCGCACGTCAGGACTTGTTATTTCAGGGTCTCTTGCAAGGCGCAGTACCTCCTCAGAGGCAAAAAGATTTTCGATCAAACGCGCCCAGTGAAACGCGAGTGTATTGTGCACCGGCTTGGTTCCAAAATGAGAAAACATCTTCTCGTATGCTTCCTGGGCGAGCGGTGTGGCCATGCCATCGGCCACATTAAGCCGGGCGAGAGAATTTACGCGATATACACCGCTTTCAGCGCCGTCAATTAGTCCCTTCCAGCCCACGGCCTTTAGAAACGGAAACTTCAAATACGACCAGGGCTCCACATGCTCGCCAATGTGGTCAAGGTAATCCTTTGCATCGAACAACGCGAACTCTTTGCCCGCGGGATCAACCACGCGAACCTTGCCGTCATAGAAATTCACCTTGTTGTTATCATCCACAAGCCCCATGTAATAGGTTTCGTGGTAGTAAGTATCTCCGGCAATCAATTCCGCGTATTTTTTATTGGCCAACACCAGATCATCAAAGATCTTCAGGGCTGCCTGGGCAAAGGCTACCATTGATTCACCCATCTTTTCGATTTCAGCCCTCTCCTCTTCGGTAATAGGTTTGGCAAGGCCGCCGGGTAGTGATCCTACGGGATGAATGGGATGACCGGCGATCATTCCCTGTATCTTCTGGGCGTATCCCCTATTCTTAATAACTTCCATCCCTACATCTTTACCCACTGCCTCGATAAGCCCCAGGATATTCCTCTTTGCCGGATCGGCGTCCGCTCCAGGGACAAAATCAGGCGCCCCCAGGGCGAAGAAATGGAGGATGTGGCTGTGTGAGATGTGCGCGTTGTAGAAGAGTTCACGCAACTTTTTAGCCGCTGAAGGAATTGTTATATTGTACAATGCGTCTGCCGCCTTGGAGGAGGCCATATGGTGCGCCCCGGGACAGACCCCGCAAATCTTCGGCATAATCCGGGGCAATTCCTCTACCGGACGTCCCTGGCAAAACTTTTCAAAACCTCTCAGTTCAACCACCTGAAAATAGCTGTCCTTAACATTGCCGTCGTCATCCAGGATGATATCTATCTTCCCATGACCTTCCAGCCTGGTTATCGGAGAAATGGTGATTTTTTTACCCATGGTCTTGATCTCCCTCCCTATTGCCCATCCCCATCCTTCACTGTCCGGTTAATAAGAGCGCAAGGAAATGTAAAGCGATAAAAGGTCCCGAGCGGGTCCTTGATGCTATTAACCGCTGCTTTCATTTGCGCTCGAGCGACAAAATCCTCCCCACCCGCGCCGACAATAGAACCAAACGTGGAAAGCGCCTCCGCCCCTGGATCAAGCAGCTTTTCCGTGGGGCCGAAGCATCCCCGGCAGGGCATATTGGCGTTGATACAGGTAGTTCCGCAGCCTCCGCGGGTAA
>JAUWMN010000160.1 GCA_030613165.1 Desulfobacterales bacterium | reverse complement strand
CTTCTTTTTTTTCACCAAATCCATGAGATCCTCATCATACAGATTTTTTATAGGCTTTGCTTCCACTCTCCTCTATGAGGTTGTCCGAGAATTCTGATCCTACTGCAAAAGCGTGAGAAACGGCCCAAATTTTCGCAAGTTTTCGTCAAATAGGCCTGCTATTCTCCTCAAATTTGCGAAAATTTTGTCTCGTTCTCACTCTTTTTCGTTACGGACATAATTCTCGGACAGCCTCCTCGGCGTTCAAGTTTTTTTGCGAAATCCTTTTGTCGAGTTGGCGGGCAAAGGAAAAAATGGGTTGCTTTATGAAGAAACATCTTGCGCATATTCTATTGCCATTAATAATCTTTCTCTTGCTGGGCGGTATTACCACTATGGTGTGGCGCCATGATAGGGCGCATGAAAAAAGCATGATGCGGGGTCACACCACGACCGCGGCAGAGCAGACAACGGGGCTGTCTGCCTATGTGGGAGTAAAGCATACCGGGTCCATGGTATTTCTTTTGTTCGGCTTCACCCTCTCGGCCGGCTTGTCCTTCCTCCTCTACTTTCTTATGAGTAGGATGCAGATGTATCAGGCGGCCCGTGACCGGGCCCTCCATGAGATAAGCGAACGCAAGAAGACGGAAAAGGAACGCGAAGCCTTGCTCCAGGAGCTGTCGGACAAAAACAGAGAGCTCGAATCCTTTATCTATACGGTTTCCCATGACCTAAGGACGCCCATCGTCACCATAGAGGGCTTTATAGGGGCGTTGCAAGAAGACTTCGGGGACCCCCTCGGTCAAGAGGGTGCGCGATACTTAGGACGGATAAGCGAAGCCACCAAAAAGATGGAAGGCCTGATCAATGATCTACTCGACCTTTCTCGCATCGGACGCATAAGCGAAAAAAAGAGAGAGATATCATTTGCCGATCTTGCAAATGAGGCGCTAAGTGCACTTCATGCCCGGATAAAAGAACGGGGCATTATTGTTGAGGTCTCTGAAAACATGCCGACTCTCTATGGTGAAAAAAAGCGTCTGGGACAGGTAGTAGACAATCTAATCGCCAACGCAGTAAAATATATCGGGAAAGACAACCCGTCACCCCGGATTGAAGTCGGCGCCGAAAAGCAGGGTGAAGATACAGCATACTTTGTAAGGGATAACGGGATAGGGATAGATGAGATGTACTTTGACAAGATCTTCAGTATATTTCAGAGACTACCGGCTGCAAAAAAGATTGACGGCACCGGTATTGGACTCACTATCGTCAAACGCATCGTTGAACTACACGGGGGCCGTGTCTGGGTTGAGTCCGAGATGGACAAGGGAAGCTCTTTTTACTTCACCATACGAAATAGGGAGGATTAGCGATGACTCACGATACGGGCACGATTTTACTCGTTGAGGACGAGGAAGCCCACGTTGAATTGACCGTACGGGCCATACGCAAGGCCGGGAATGCCAATCGGGTCGATACGGTGTATGATGGCGAAGAGGCCTTGGACTATCTGTTCAATCGTGGCAAATATTCTGATAAAGACGAATACCCTACCCCGGATTTGGTCCTGCTGGACCTGAAACTTCCCGGTGTTGACGGCATAGATGTACTGAAACAGATCAAGGAAGATGCCCAGCTTAAAAAGGTTCCGGTAGTAATGTTAACTACCTCTGAGCGGGCCGAGGATATCGAGCTGTGCTACAAGTATCACGCCAACAGTTACCTGACCAAACCGGTAGGTTACAAGGAGTTTGAAGAAAAGATCCGCAGCTTGGATTTCTATTGGATGATTCTTAATAAACCGCCCTTCACAGGGCAATAGACCTACAGAGTCGCATAGTTTAAAATGAAGCGTGTGAAGGTCACAATCATAGAGGATGAAGACGCCCACCTCGAGCTCATGGAACGGACCATCAAAAGGGAGTTCCCTGACGCTCACATTGATCGTTTTGACGAGATCGAGCGCTGCCTGGATTCCGTTGATCAGATAAATCCCGATATAATCATCACCGATTATCTACTGCCGGGCATGAATGGACTGGAGTTTCTCGAAGAACTACAGAGACGCCATAAAGAGATCCCGGTCGTCGTCGTTACCGGCCAGGGTGATGAAAACATCGCGGTCAAGGCCATGAAACTCGGGGCCTACGACTACATAGTAAAATCCGCTGATTTTTTTTCGCTGGTGCCGAGCATCATCCAAAAGGTAATCCGCCGGAAGGAACTAAAAAAAGCGCTACAGGAATCGCAAGCCCTCTATGAACAGGAGAGGAATAAGCTCAATTCCATACTGGCCAGCATGGTGACCCCCCTGGCCGTGATCAACGAAAATATGGCCATTAATTTCGTCAATCCGGTTTTTGAGAGGGCCTTTGGGAAAGATCTCCTCGGTAAACCATGCCACGCCATATTTAGCAAATCGTGTGACGTAAATGAACCGTGTCGAAAAGCTATCAAGGATCGACAAACACAGAACAGGGAAGTTGAAGACATTAATGGTCGGATTTGGCACGTAACCATTTCTCCTGGAATAGAAGACGAAGGGGGCATGGTTACAGCGGTGTTGGTATTTCAAGACATTACCAAACGCAAAGCTTACGAAAAACAACTTCGGCATTTGTCAGAAAGAATGATTAACCTGCAGGAAGAAGAGCGTAGCCGCATCTCACGTGAACTGCACGACGAACTCGGTCAGGTCTTGACGGCTCTCAAGTTTGACGCCGCTTGGTTAAAACGTTATCTCCCTGATGGAAAGGTCACTGTAACAAAACGCTTTCAGGAGATGTGTGATTTGATTGACGGTTCACTCAACGCGGTCAGGAGAATATCTACCGATCTCAGGCCCGGAATCCTTGATGATATGGGATTGGGGGCGGCGATTGAGTGGCATGCTTCAGAGTTTGGGCGACGTTTAGGCATAGAATGCGTAACCTTGATCGATCTGCCCAAGAAACGCCTGGCTGGTCATCTCGAAACAGGCGTCTACAGGATTATTCAGGAGGCCTTGACCAATGTTGCCCGACACGCAAAGGCATCCATGGTAACCATAAGTATAAAACAAAACAAAGAAACACTTTTTGTTCAGGTTCAGGACAATGGCTCCGGAATAGAACTAACACAAATACAGTCCCCCCTCTCTACAGGCATATCGAGTATGAGGGAGCGTACTGAAATATTGTAAGGCGCCATCGAGATACAAGGCAATTCAGGTAAGGGAACAGAGATAAATGTTCAGATTCCGCTCACATAATAGGTAATTTTCTACTGGTGGAGCGTGGGAGTTTCTATGATCACAATTAGCATCGCCGATGACCACAGAATCCTTAGGGAAGGGCTGCGCCGTATCCTTGATGAAGCCTCTGATATGAAGGTGATCGATGAGGCGTCCAATGGTCGGGAGATTATCGAAAAGGTCCGGGAGAACAGACCGGATATAGTTTTACTCGATATCTCCATGCCGGACATGGACGGCCTTGATGCTACCAAGCACATTCATGGCTTATTTCCGGAACTGCCTATCCTGATCCTGACGGTCCATCCGGCCAGACAATATGCTGTGCGTATCCTGCGCGCCGGCGCCAAAGGATATCTGAACAAACAGGCCGCGCCGGAGGAATTAATAGATGCGGTGCGAAAGGTATGCGCCGGTCAGAGATATCTCAGTCCTGAAGCCTCGGAAGAACTCGCCTTGCAATTAATCGGAGACGGCGCCAACTTTTCGCCGGTGGAATCTCTTTCAGACCGTGAACTCCAGGTCTTATGCCTTATCGCCAACGGAAGAAAGACCACGGAGATCGCCGAAGAATTATGTCTCAGCATAAAGACGGTCAATACTTACCGGTCGCGAGTCCTCGAGAAACTTCATCTTAGAAACAATGCCGAGCTGACCCGCTTTGCCATTAAGAACAACCTCGGCAAATAGTGTCCAGCCAGGAATGACATCTTGTAGGACTATATCCTACAAAAAAGTCATAAAAATACCTTCATATAAATCAGTTCTCGTCCGGTTGCCCCATATCTCTATGAGTAGTATTGATACTACTATTCTCAAAATAGATGCTCACAGGGAAGAACAGGAGGGAATAGAATGGTGAAAATCTTGATAGTAGATGACCAGACGTGCATACAACAATTTTATCAGGAAGAGTTATCTGAAGATGGCTATGACGTGGCTGTAGCCGACGATGGGAATCAAGCAATGGCTAAGATTGAATCGCGCCGACCTGATGTGGTTGTGCTCGATCTTTTTTTAAGAGGATCGAACGGATGGGAAGTTCTTAACATGATAAAGGCAAAGGACATGCACCTTCCGGTTATAATTACAACAGCATATGATAGCTACCAAGAAGACCCTCGCTTGAAAGAGGCTGAGGGTTACATTGTTAAAAGTTTGGATGTAACAGAGTTGAAAGAAAAAATTTCAGAACTTCTTATGGAACAGCGGCAAGAACAATCCCTACCGTTTGTCACCAACGATGCCTTTAATCCCTTTGACTATGCAAAAGTTGCTTGAACGACCGAGGCTGCAGACATGTTAATCAAAGTAAGAAAAAACGGTGAAGTTCTTTTCCAGGTTAAGAGCCATCTTGACGGGAAAACCGCGCGTGCCATGAGAGTCTATTTGGGTTACGCAATAGACTTGGGGGAAAAGAAAATCTTACTAGATTTTAGTCGAGTAAGGAATTTCGAGTACAATGGCATGGCTATGCTTGTCGAGGCCCTCCTGCAACACAGGAGAAGCGGAAGAATAGAGATAGGCCTACAAGGACTGAGCAAAGAGTGTTTCGACGCAGTAGTAAATCTCGGATTTTGAAGGACTTCATATCTCCAGTCCTCGTTTTTGAATCACCTTGACTTTTTCTTCCCATCCGTTTATCTATTCCAATTATTTTATAGATCTTCAGACAAATAATTTTAAACAAACACCTAGGAGGCTGTCCGAGAATTATGTCCGTAACGAAAAAGAA
>JAUWMN010000163.1 GCA_030613165.1 Desulfobacterales bacterium | reverse complement strand
CCTTTGCTTTAAGGAATATGTCAAACAACCCTTCTTCCATTGCCTGCCGGTATATCGTGGGAGTGGCCGGAATGATAATCAGTCGCACTCGAGGATCTATGGTTCTGTCTTTCAGAACTTCCGCCGCCAAACGAAGATCTTCCAATCTCCCATTGGTGCACGATCCTATCACTGCCTGGTCAATCGGAACATTTCCTGCCTCAGAGATTCCCCGGGTGTTCTCAGGCAGATGCGGAAAAGCCACCTGGGGTTCAATTTGAGACGCGTCATATGTTTTGACCTCTATATATCCGGCGTCAGGGTCACTCTGATAGAATTTATACTGACGTTTGGCCCTGCTTTCCACATAGCCGCGAGTAGTCTCGTCCGGCGCTATGATCCCGTTCTTTGCCCCGGCTTCAATGGCCATATTGGCTATGGTCATGCGATCAGACATTCCAAGCGCCTCTATTGTGTCACCCGTAAATTCCATTGCCCGGTACAAAGCGCCGTCTACTCCGATATCTCCAATGGTATAAAGGATAAGATCCTTGCCGGTAACCCATTTTTGTAGTTGCCCCGAGTAAACAAACTTTATAGATTCCGGCACCTTGAGCCATACTTCTCCTGTAATCATGGCAGCGGCGATGTCTGTGCTTCCCATCCCGGTGGCAAACGCCCCAAGCGCGCCATACGTACAGGTGTGACTATCAGCGCCGACTACAACATCTCCCGGAAGCACAATGCCCTGTTCAGGGAGAAGCGCGTGCTCAACACCCATCTCTCCCAGTTCAAAGAAATGGGTAATCTTATGTTTGCGAGCAAATTGGCGAAGGATCTGAGTTTGAATCGCTGATTTGATGTCCTTGTTAGGAACAAAGTGATCCGGGACTAACGCTATCTTGTCCGGATCAAATACAGATTCCACCTGTGCCTCTTCAAAGAGTTTGATGGCAATAGGAGCAGTTATGTCATTTGCTAACGCAAGGTCGATCTTAACAGTAATAAGTTCTCCCGGTGTTACACTATCTTTGCCCGAATGAGCGGCTAAAATCTTTTCAGTAATCGTCTGTCCCACCGTCTACGTATGTCCTTCCGATCGATTGTCAGGTTCAGGTTTAACCGCGGTCTTGTTTCTGTGCAATAACGCAGCAATAGGACCTGATGCAATATATGTAAGTCCAATAAAGAAAAATGTCACACTCGGTTCATAGGCGATCACGCTGAGTACCAGTACTGCTGTCACCAAGGCATTAAAGTTCTTTTTTTTGAAAAAACCGGAATGCTTAAAGCTATTGTATTTAATAGTACTTACCATTAAGAACGATAGCATATATATCAAGACCAATATCGGTATACTTCGATCAGCGCTCAGCACGCCGACTCGGTTGATAAACAATATCATCGTAGCAATCATGCAGGCAGCCGCGGGGATGGGGAGACCAACAAAATATTCACTGCTCACGCTATCTTTTTGCGTGTTGAATCTGGCCAGACGCAGCACCCCGCACGCGACAAAAAGGAAAGCGGCGAGCCAGCCCAGCCTTCCGAAAGGCTTCAATGCCCAGAGATACGCCACGATACCGGGAGCCACTCCAAACGAGATAGCGTCGGCTAATGAATCGTATTCAACGCCGAATTTGCTTTCAGTATGAGTAGCCCGCGCAACCTTTCCGTCTAAATTATCACATACCGCCGCCACCATAATGGCGATGGCGCTTTTGACAAACCCTCCCTGGATGGCGGCTATAATAGCATAGAAGCCGCAAAACAGATTGGCTGAGGTAAAAAGGTTGGGAAGAATGTAAATCCCACGTCGCATATCCCGCTTTTCGGCTCTTTTTATTCTTTTCATGTCATATATCCTAAAATAGTTTCTCCAGCCTTGACGATCTTGCCCTCGGCAACTTCTATCTTTGTATCCGTCGGCAGATAAACATCAAGCCTTGAGCCAAAACAGATCAGCCCAAACCGATCTCCCTTGCTTGCCTTGTCCCCTTTTCCTATCTTGCAGATAATTCTACGCGCGATAAGCCCCGCGATTTGAACTACCCAGTAACTTCGTTCGTCTCCTGTCTGGATCTTTATCGCGTTATGCTCGTTTTCTTTTGAAGCCTTGTCCAGATTTGCTGAAAAAAACTTGCCTGGATGGTATATAATATCCTCTATCTTTCCATCAAAAGGGATTCTGTTAACATGCACATTGAAGATTGACATAAAAATGCTTATTTTTAGCATCTTCTGATCATCAAAGGGAGTTGTTTCCACCTCGCTTACAAAAATCACCTTGCCGTCAGCAGGCGAAACAATTGCGCCGGAGTCGCGGGGCGTAATCCTGTCAGGATCTCTAAAAAAGAAACAAATAAAAAATGTCAGCGCCAAAAAGAACAGGGTCAGTGCGGTTAATCCCAAAAGGGCCAATACAGCAGTTGAAAAGGCTGACGCAAAGATAAAAGGATACCCTTCCCTTGCAATAGGAAAAGCGGTGGATTCTATATAGGACGTGTTGTGCTCCATTATTAAATTACCTGTGTCTCAAGAAGGTGATATATGTTAATATTATTAATAATAAATTCTATATAATCCAATAATCATTATACTGAAAGAGGGTATTTGTCAACTATTCTTGTTTATTGTATAATAGTAATAATATCCAATAAGTCGGTGCATTGACTCCTGGATTCCCGCCTTCGCGGGAATGACCACACCAGGACGTGGCGTCTTCTTCTCCGTCATTCCCGCGCAGGCGGGAATCCAGACAGTCGGCATACCAAAATTAAAGGCTATGAAAGGAATCGATTATAAAACTATACGGTAACATCAGCGGCCTAAAAGGAGATCAGGTCCGTCGACTTCAGAATATATATCGTCGTAAAACAGACCCTGAGTATCTTGTCTCACCGGAACTGGCCCGCGCGATATCTGCTCTTTCCAGAGAAACCAACCGTCAGATCGGACTCTTGATTGATCGACAGGGGGTTACACAATATGTCATTGTTGGTAAACACCAGCAGATTCTTCTCCCTGATGACATCCACAAATACCGTATTGGAAAAGGGCGTCTGAAAGGCCTGCGCTTGGTCCATACGCATCTTCAGAACGAGCCCCTTACCCAGGATGACCTGATGGATCTTGTGTTTCTACGGCTCGATCTTGTAAGCGCTATTACAGTCTCTCAAGATGGGATGCCGGACCAAATATATCCCGCGCATCTTCTCCCAGAGACATCAAACAGTATGAATTGGGAAATTCTTCCAGCGATTCAATATGGTAATCTTAATATCGATTGCCATAAGCTGATCCTCTCCCTTGAAGAAGAATTCGCAAAAAAGGGGCCTATACAGAAAATAGAAGGAGCGGACCGGGCGATCCTGATAAGCGTGACAACTGCTCCAAAAAGGTCTGCCCTGGAATCGATGGCGGAATTAACAGAGCTGGCGCGTTCGAGCAGTGCCTATGTTGTTGATACCATCGTCCAGTATCGGAAGCCGGCCCCCCGATACTTACTTGGAAAAGGGAAATTAAGTGAGTTGGTGATATTAGCCCTTCAAAGAGGAGCCAATCTCTTAATATTTGATCAGAACTTGAATCCTTCTCAGGTCCGTTCCATCACGGACATGACCGAGCTGAAGGTGATCGACAGGACCCAGTTGATTCTCGACATATTTGCGCGAAGGGCACGCACACGGGAAGGAAAGATACAGGTAGAACTTGCTCAACTCAAGTATCTCTTGCCCCGCCTAATAGAAAAGAATACAGCCATGTCAAGGCTGACAGGAGGAATTGGAGGAAGGGGACCGGGTGAAACAAAGCTTGAGATTAACAGGCGCCGGGTACACGACAGGATCAGACGGTTGGAGAAGCAACTTCGAACAGTCAGAAAACAGCGTGCCCAACGCAGGGCCAAGCGAAAGAGGAAGGGACTTCCTATTATCTCAATTATCGGTTACACCAATGCCGGAAAATCTACCTTGTTGAATACTCTCACAAAGAGCGACATCTTAACTGGAAATCGTCTCTTTGCCACCCTTGATCCTACGAGCCGACGGTTGAAATTCCCGCGCGATACTGAAGTAATTATTACTGATACCGTTGGCTTTATCAGGGATCTCCCGAAAGACCTTGTTGTCGCGTTTCGGGCCACACTGGAAGAACTGGAGGATGCAAACCTTCTTCTTCACGTGATCGACATCAGCAATCCCCGTCTCACACAGCAGATCGAATCAGTGGAACAAATCTTAGAATCACTCCGTCTCAATAACATTGCAACCCTTAGAGTTCTGAATAAAGAGGACCTTGTTGAGAAGGATTTTGCGGAAAGAAAATGCGGCCAACTAAACGCGATAGCCATTTCAGCTAAAGACACAAAGACACTGAAACCGTTGATTGAGGCGATGGAAAGACGAATTCGGAATTCTACTCATATCTAATCGCTTCCTCTCCCAATATCATTAATAGTGCCCGGTGGAGTGCATCTTCCTTTGAGACTGTGTCGCTGTGCATCATCTTCATGGCATACCGGACCATATTTATCCCATCGCGGACGCTGTAAACCTCATCCGCGACATGGGCCCGCTGAAGGAAATCAACCACATATTCCAGAATCTCTTTGTCGCCAAAGGGGAGATTCTCTTTTAAAATCAAAAGTTCGTCTTCTCGTTCCGGAAAGTCGATAAAGATCTGAGGTTGTAACCTTGAATGAATATATTCAGGGATTTCATACGTAGAAGCATCATCGTTCATTGTGACGGTAAATCGAAAATCCGGATGCGCCCTTATTGTAAGGCCGGTAATGAGCGACTCCACATACCGACGATCATCCAATAAAGGCGCAAGCGATGCCCATGATTTTTCACTCATACGGTTGCCCTCGTCTAATATACAGACCCCTC
>JAUWMN010000057.1 GCA_030613165.1 Desulfobacterales bacterium | reverse complement strand
TCACTTTATCACTTCTTGCCTTCTCCTATCCCTTGGTAACTTCACCCCGGACGGCGAGGATCTTTTCCCATTGTTCAGCCAGTTCATCATTCGTATAATCTTGATTTACCTCCGGGGCAGGCGCTAAGTGAACACTCTTTTCCCGTCCGCTATTGCCAGGCATGTGATCCCAAATCTCCTCTGCTGTGAAGGCCATAATCGGCGCCATAAGACGAACCATGGCATCAAGAATATCAAACAAGGCTGTCTGGGCGGATCTGCGCGCAAGACTTTTTTGTGGCGAGGTGTACAGCCGGTCCTTTAAGACATCAAGATAAAACGCGCTCATGTCCAGGGTGCAGAAATTATAGAGCGCGTGATATACAACATGAAATTCAAACTCATCGTACGCCCTTTGGATTTTCTGAATCAATTCTTGCAATCTATGAAGCGCCCACTGATCGATCTCCATCATCTCTCCATAAGGAACACGATCCGAAGAGGGATCAAAATCGCGCAGATTTCCCAAAAGAAAACGGCTTGTATTACGAATGCGACGATAGGCGTCAGAAAGCTGTTTCAGTATATCGTGTGACATCCTGATATCATCCTGGTAATCGGAGGCCGAGACCCAAAGCCTCAATATCTCGGCGCCATATTTCTTTATGACTTCCGTGGGAGACACAATGTTGCCGAGGGATTTGGACATCTTCTTGCCCTTTCCGTCTACCACAAATCCATGTGTCAACACACATTTGTATGGAGCCTCCTCTCTGGTCCCTACCGATGTAAGAAGTGAGCTGTGAAACCATCCACGGTGTTGATCACTCCCCTCTAAATAGAGGTCGGCAGGCCGCCGGAGCCCTTCTCTATGTTCCAGGACCGCTGTATGGCTTACGCCTGAATCAAACCACACATCGAGTATATCAGTCTCTTTTGTAAAGGTCTTACCCTGACAATGAGGGCAGGCAGTCCCTTTGGGGAGGAGGATATCATTCTCCGCCTCAAACCATATATCCGCGCCGTGGTCATCAAAGAGATCGGCCACATGCGCGATAATCTCTTTCGTAATCAAGACCTTTTTGCAATCAGTGCAATAAAACGCGATAATAGGCACTCCCCAGGAACGTTGCCGGGAGATACACCAATCAGGACGATTTTCCACCATCCCGTAAATTCGTTCACGCCCCCAGCGAGGAATCCATTCAACCTGATTAATACAGGCGAGAGCTTTGCTTCGCAAATCGTTTTTGTCCATTGATATAAACCACTGGTCAGTGGAGCGAAAGATAACCGGCTCTTTACAACGCCAGCAATGAGGATATGAATGAACGATCTTCTCTTCCGCGAGGAGCGCTCCGACTTCAGATAGTTTTGCATTTATGTCTCTGTTCGCGTCAAATACAAACTTTCCCGCAAAGTATTCTACATCGTCGTTAAACCGTCCGTCATCATCAACCGGCGAATATATCTCGAGATGATACCTTAATCCATCATCATAGTCCTCCCGTCCGTGGCCGGGAGCGATGTGAACGCACCCTGTACCTGAATCGAGTGTGACATGGTCGGCTAAAATTAGTTTAGATTCTTTGTCGTAAAGGGGGTGGCGGCAAGTTTTGTGCTCTAAGTCACGCGCGTCAATGTCCGCAACAATCGTATAATCCTCGATGCCGAACATCTTCATGCAGCCTTCTAAAAGGTCACGGGCAAGAATCAACACATCATCATTTCCCACATCTACTGCCACATATTCAAAATCCGGGTGAAGCGCAACAGCAAGATTAGCAGGAATCGTCCAAGGGGTCGTTGTCCAAATAACAACAGAGACCTTTTTCCCTTCTAATGCAGGAACATCTCTTCCAATATCGGAACAAAGGGAGAACTTGACATAGATCGAAGGTGAGGTGTGATCCGCGTATTCTACCTCTGCTTCGGCCAGAGCGGTTTTGCATGTGGAACACCAATAAATAGGTTTCTTGCTCTTGAGCAGACCCCCATTAACGGCAATTTTCCCGAACTCCCGCACGATAGAGGCGACATACGAATGGTTCATCGTAAGATAAGGGGCGTCCCATTCGCCCATGACACCGAGACGTTTAAACTCTTCTTTTTGAATCTCCACAAACTTTTCAGCATAAGCCCCGCACATTTTCCGTATTTGGCTCTTGGTCATGGATCTCTTTTTAGGGCCGAGTTCCTTGTCTACATTATGTTCGATCGGAAGACCATGGCAATCCCAGCCAGGAACATACGGAGCGTCAAAACCGCTCATCTGCCGGGAACGGACGATAATATCTTTTAAGATCTTGTTAAGAGCAGTCCCCAGGTGTATATTTCCGTTAGCATACGGCGGACCATCATGAAGGATAAATAAAGGGCGACCTTTTGATATCTTTCTAATCTGATCATAAAGTCGCTCTTCCTCCCATCTGTTCAAAAAGTCCGGTTCACGCACAGACAGACTTGCTTTCATAGGAAAACCGGTCTTTGGGAGATTCAGGGTCTCCTTGTAGTTCATGATATCCTCCGAATTGCGCAGAGCGTAGCGAATAGAGCGAATAAAGGAACCTCTGGCTTCTATTTTCTGACCTCTGGCTTCTGACTTCTATTTTCTGACTTCTATTTTCTAACCTCTGGCCTCTATTTTCTGACTTCTGGCCTTTCAGCCATGCGCTCTGCCACCCAATGGACGTATCACAACCTATTTGGTTGTTCAAGGGAAATTACACACAAAAAAGCCCCCATGTACAAAACACATAGGGGCTTCTTAATATCTTTGTCTAAGTGTTAAAATGGACCAGGCTTAATATTACATCATGCCGCCCATACCACCCATGCCGCCACCAGGAGGCATGGCAGGCACGTCTGACTTCTCTGCGGGCTTTTCAGCTACCATAACCTCTGTGGTAAGCATCAAGCCGGCCACGCTTGCCGCATTTTGAAGCGCGTAACGTGTCACCTTGGTCGGATCAAGTACGCCCGCCTTAATGAGATCTTCATAATTGTTGGTATCGGCATTGTAGCCGTCAGCGCCTTTCAATCCTTTCACCTTTTCCACGATAACGGAACCTTCGACGCCTGCATTAGTAGCAAGCTGACGCAGCGGCTCTTCTAATGCGCGCGCTACAATCTTTACGCCCAACTTCTGCGCGGCCTTTATTCTTATCTTATCAAGAGCAGGGATACACCGGAGCAACGCTACTCCACCGCCGGCGACGATACCCTCTTCCACGGCAGCGCGTGTAGCGTTTAAGGCGTCTTCCACACGGGCCTTTTTCTCCTTCATCTCTGTTTCAGTGGCAGCGCCTACATTGATTACCGCAACTCCGCCGATCAATTTGGCTAATCGCTCCTGAAGTTTCTCACGATCATAATCCGATGTTGTTTCTTCGACCTGAGCCCGTATCTGTCTTACACGGCCTTCCAAATCAGAACGATTGCCCGCTCCATCTATGATTATGGTGTTGTCTTTGTCAATACGAATCCGTTTGGCGGAACCGAGATCCTTTATTGTCAGGTTTTCCAGTTTGATGCCAAGATCCTCTGAAACCACCTGTCCGCCCGTAAGGATGGCGATATCGTCCAACATAGCCTTTCTTCGGTCACCAAATCCCGGCGCCTTTACAGCCGCACACTGGAGTATGCCTCGGATCTTGTTGACCACCAATGTTGCCAGGGCCTCACCCTCAATGTCCTCTGCAAGTATCAGAAGGGGCCTCCCCATTTTAGCAGTCTGTTCCAAGACGGGGAGAAGATCCTTCATTACACTGATCTTTTTTTCATGAATCAATATATACGGATCAACCAGCTCGACCTCCATCTTTTCCGCATCTGTTACAAAATAAGGAGAGAGATAGCCGCGATCAAACTGCATCCCTTCTACTACCTCAAGCGTGGTCTCCATCGACTTTGCTTCTTCTACAGTAATAACACCCTCTTTACCCACTTTGTTCATTGCCTCGGCAATAATATTGCCGATCGTATCGTCGTTGTTGGCGGATATTGTGCCGACCTGTGCGATCTCACGCTGGTCTTTGGTAGACTTGCTCATAGCGGCCAATTCTTTCACCACAATTTGAACAGCCGCGTCTATCCCTCGTTTTATTGCCATTGGATCATTACCGGCAGCGACCAATTTTTGTCCTTCTCTGTAAATGGCCTGGGCCAGGATTGTTGCTGTCGTAGTCCCGTCGCCCGCGACGTCACTTGTCTTACTGGCAACTTCTTTCACCATCTGAGCGCCCATGTTTTCAAACTTGTTTTCCAATTCAATCTCTTTAGCGACAGTGACACCATCTTTTGTAACGGTAGGAGCCCCCCACGATTTTTCGATAATGGCATTTCTGCCCTTTGGCCCAAGGGTAACTTTAACAGCATCTGCCAGAGTGTTAACCCCGACAAGAAGCGCTTCCCTGGCTCTGACGTCATATTTAATATCTTTAGCCATCTTTCTTATATCCTCCTTAAAATATTTGTTTACGTATACAATTAACCTGGCATGGTTGCTTGCCATTAAACAAGGGCGCGAAAGTACTTATTACTTTTCTACGACACCCAGAATATCATCCTCACGCATAATGAGATGTTCTACCCCTTCGATCTTCACTTCAGTGCCGCCATATTTTGAAAAAAGAACCCTGTCCCCCTTTTTTACGTCAGGGGTCACCTTTGTTCCATTTTCCAAAGTCCTACCTTTGCCCACGGCAACAACAATACCTTCAGCAGGTTTTTCTTTGGCGCTGTCCGGTATGATAATTCCTCCCTTTGTCTTTGCCTCTTCCTCAAGACGTTTCACAAGAATTCGATCCTGCAATGGTCTGATCTTCATAGTTACTCTTCTCCTTTTATTATTTTTTTTTACGAAGTCGTCATGACAATGATTTCAAAATTATAATCACGGTTTTCCGTTTGTAAAGGGGGGAGCACAAAAAATACCGCTCATAATAATTTCATGAGCGGTATTTATTACCCTAACAAACTATGCACGGAGAAATTATTACTTCTCCTTTTTTTCTCCTTTTTTTAAAGACTTAATCTCGTCCTTTAATTCATCTACCTCTTGTTTATACTTTTCTGCCTCTTCCTCCTTGAAAGATGGCCCGGCCTCTTCTTCTTTCTTGCTCTTCCAGGTATCTTTCAACTCATCAAAACCGAGGTAGATTGCTAAGCCGCCACCCAGCATCAAGGCGGCAGGGATAGAGCCTGCCAAAAGCTGCATAAATGGCTTCCACCAAATTGACATACCAATAATTCCCAACACCGCAGCCGCACCACCACCAATCAACGTTTTCATACCCTAAAACCCTCCTTTTGATGCATAGTAAATGATAAAGATTTAAATTCTGATGAATTCGTAAAAGAAATAGTATAACTCTTATATATTATATAAAAAATTTGCAGATACCATATACGCCAATTCAAAGCAAGCCCAAAATGATTTTTTCTATTTTCCTTTAAATAGTGGGATTACCTTTCCGCCGGCATCCTCCTTTTTTGATTTTTTCTCATCCGGTAAACCGTGTTGCACAGGTTCTTGAGGACCGACAACCAACTCCATCCGAATAGTATGCCCTTCCATAGTAAAAGAAGTCCCGTTTATGTATTCCTCCCGCAATATCCATACAATTTCGATAACAGGTATCTGAAGCACTAACAACTTGACATGGAACCACTTAGGCTTACGGTCCGGAGTCAGATCTTCGATACGGGCAAAAAAGGCCGGCTCATCTTCATAATAGACTAAAACGATATCACCGATTGCAACCATGGGGCCGCTTATACCATAAAAATTTTCAAATTGACATGGAAAAAAAATATGATACTGTTACAATTTCAATTAAATTGTTCATTGGTCTCATTGGGGTTATTGGTTAATTAGCCAAATTTATTATACAATTAATCGGTCTGCAAATGGGGAGATTTAATATGGCCTCCCGTAAAAATAGAAAAAAATCCGAATCACTGATCGATACCATTTTGCATGGGCATCACGATCACTATACATCGTTTATCCCGCAAGGATCGGGAATGTTCCACGTTCTTTCCCAATGGATACTCAAGCTCTTATTTTCGGATGTACTGATCAATAAGGTTCAAACAGCATCTTTGAATGAGTTGCGTGAAAAAGGGATTATAGTCTATGTATCCAAATACAAAAGCAACCTGGAATATCTATTCTACAATGTCCGCTACAACCTGGAGGGACTCCCTGCCCCTGCCATTGGATTCGACCAGGGCATTCTTTGTTTTCAACCTGCTTCTCACATCTTCCGTGTCTTATTGGCCCATATAGATCATCTAATCCACTACAAAAAATTTCCTGATCCATACCGGTCCGGTTTTTACAAACGCTGCATGGAACAAGGGAAAACCGCGCTTTTGTCTTTGGTGGATCGAGGCGGGTTTCATAGCCGTTTTGTCAAATCAGAGACCGACCCAATCCGATATCTCATTGAGATACAACAGGATGTTGAGAAACCGATCTATCTGGTCCCTCACCTGTTTCTGTTCAGTAAAAAGCCTATGCGATATTATCCGCGTCTCATCGATATCTTGTTCGGAGGAGAGGAAAATCCCGGACTTCTGCGCAGGCTCTTAACCCTCTTAAGGAACCCTCAAAATATCTTTGTTGAGGCTTCCGAACCAATATCTCTTAAAGACTTTCTACAGATGCCGGAGCACCGGGACAAGAGTCTGGAATATCTTTCTTTCAAGCTTCGCCAGAAATTATTAAACCAATTGAACAGACACCGTCAAAGCATAACCGGCCCTGTATTAAGACCGCGTGAGGAACTTAAAGAGCTTGTTTTGAGAAACAATCACTTTCAGAAATTCATGAAGAACTATGCTAAAAACCATGGAAAGAACATTCAAGAAATCCACAAAAAAGCGGATGGTTATCTCCAGGAAATAGCAGCTAATTATAATCTTACACTTATCCGATGCATGTCAATGCTCTTCAATTGGACTTGGAAAACCCTCTTTGATGATGTCGTCCTTGATATGGAGGGCCTCAACCGGCTTAAAAATGCCGCCCAAAAGGCGCCTGTGGTTTTAGTCCCTTGTCATAAAAGTCATTTAGACTATCTCTTACTCTCCCATGTTCTATTCATGCACAACATGCCGTGTCCCCATGTGGCCGCCGGAAAGAACCTCTCTTTCTGGCCCATGGGACCTATATTCAGAAAATGCGGAGCGTTCTTTATAAGACGCTCTTTTCAGGGCGCTCAACTCTATGCCAAGGTCTTTACAGAATACATCAGAATGCTGGTAAAAGAAGGATTCAACATAGAATTTTTTATTGAGGGCGGACGGAGTCGCACCGGAAAGATTGTCTTGCCAAAGCTGGGGTTCCTTTCGATCCTTTTAAAAGCTTATGAAACCGGAGCGTGTGATGAAATAATGTTCGTCCCTATATATATCGGGTATGACCAGGTTATGGAAGAAAACGTATATTTAGAAGAACTGGGGGGACACACAAAGAAACCGGAAACTTTTATGCAGTTAATAAAGGCAAGGAAACTTTTAAAAAGGAAGTACGGACGTATTTACCTCCAATTCGACGATCCCATATCATTAAATAATCTTCTTGCTAAATTCGACCTCCCATTCAAAGAGATGGGACAGAGGAAGCGCCAGATTGTTTATCGAAACCTTGGATTTAGAATTATACATCGCATTAATCAAATTTCAGTGGTTACACCCCAAGCGCTGATAGCCGGCGCTATTTTGAATTATCCTAAAAAGGTATTCACAAAAAATGAACTGAAGGATTATATAGATGTCTACCTGGAACACCTTGACATTCAAAATGTACACTTATCCGAGGCCTTTGACAATAAGGCACGCGTGGTGGATGAAATGCTTATCTACTACACTAAGCGTAAATTTATTGAGCGGCTTGATGATCAAAAAAAAGATAATACCATATCCAACAATCCGACATTTATTATTGTTGAAGACAAACGACCCAACCTTGAGTACTACAAAAACAACTCTGTCCATTGCTTCAT
>JAUWMN010000178.1 GCA_030613165.1 Desulfobacterales bacterium | reverse complement strand
ATACTTTTTGCTTTCATCTAACACCTCCGCGTGATGTGTTTGATTAGATCGGTTGAGTAATATGGTATAGTTTTCTATATCATCAATTAAATAAAAATCAAAAAAAATAATTACTTGAGAGCCAGTTTCAAAATGTTCAATTTTGTCCAAGGTCAAGCTGTAAGTCCCGTCGCCGGGGGAAGGCGGAAATTATAACCGCAGTCCCGCCTGCGGCGGGATTGACGTATTTAGAGGCTTGGAATTTCCGCCTGTTGACAAATCCCGCTCATCGGAGACATCGAGATTGGGTAAAGGGGGACGTTTTGAAATTGGCTCTTGATATAATGGGATAACATTTATAATATATACGGAAAAATTAAAAAAAAGAGAAATATGAATAAATTATTTACCGCAATAGTTGATGCTTTCGCAACTGGGAGCGAGGTACAATGAAACAGTTTCTGATCATTTTGACGATGGTGGGACTTGTTGTCTTTCCCTTTTGTCAGCCCCTCTCCGCGGAAGCGCCTTCCTCTCCCCTCCCACTGGCTTCACATTTATCGCAAAGGTACAAGGACGATTTGAGCGGCCTCATGGCCAGGCGGTATATCCGGGTATTGATCGCTTTCAACAAGACCAATTTCTTCCTTTCCGAAGGTAAGTTCTTTGGGTTTGAGTACGCCCTCTTAAAGGATTATGAGGAGTATCTTAACAAAGGTATCAAAAAACGGGAACTGAAGATTGTCCTTGAATTTGTCCCGTGTGAGGGTGATCGACTGATACCCGCGCTGTTGAAGGGGCAAGGGGATATTATTGCGGCCGGGCTGACGATCACCCAAAAACGATCTGCCAGGGCGGATTTTACAGCGCCCTATTTGACCGGGGTTGACGAAGTGGTTGTCACCCGCAAGGGGGGGCCGAGACTGCGTACCCTCGACGATCTGGCCGGACGCAACGTATGTGTGAGGAGGAGCAGCAGTTATTACGAAAGCCTTGCCTCACTCAATAACAAGCTTGTTAAGTCCGGGAAACGACCGGCTCGGATCATAAGGATGGATGAGAACCTGGAGACCGAGGACATCCTTGAACTGGTGAGCAGCGGTGCGGTGGAGATGACCGTAGCTGACAGCCATATTGCCGGGATATGGTCAGGCATACTCAAGGATCTGGAGATTCACGAAAACGTAAAGCTTCGTTCAGGGGCCAAGATTGGATGGATGATCAGAAAGAATAACCCTGAACTAAAAGCGAGTTTGAACCGATTCTTAAAGACCCGAAAAAAGGGCACGCTTTTTGGAAATATCTACTTCAACCAATATTATAAGAAAAATCCGTGGATAAAAAACCCTCTCCGTAGCGGAGAGACAAAGAAGTTACGGAAATATAAACATCTCTTCCAAAAGTACGCGTCGCGTTACGGATTTGATTGGCTGCTGATCATGGCCATGGCATATCAGGAATCCGGGTTGGATAACAACAAGAAGAACCCTTCCGGCGCTGTCGGTATCATGCAAGTGCGGCCCCAAACAGGCAAAGACAAAAACGTCGGTATCGGAAACGTGCATCTTTTGGAAAACAATATTCATGCGGGTGTAAAATATTTGGCATTCCTGCGAGACCGGTATTTCGACGACCAGGAGATTCGACCTCGGGATCAACTTCGGTTTGCCATTGCCGCATATAATGCGGGTCCCGCCAAAATACGACGGGTCAGGTCATTGGCAAAGAAGATGGGAGTGGACCCCAACCAGTGGTTTCGGAATGTAGAGTTGGCCGCCCTAAAGTTGATTGGACAAGAGACTGTCAGGTACGTAAGCAACATCAATAAATATTACGTGCTATACCGGCTTGCGCCGGAACTCTTGGAAACCCGGGCAAAAGAAAAAGCCGAGCTTAAGAAAGGGGGGTAGGGGGGATTATGACACTTCCGTCTAACAAGACTAAAATCGTTTGTACCATCGGACCGGCGTCTGAGTCTCCGGAAATCATCGAGCAATTGATCCGAGCAGGCATGCACGTGGCGCGTCTCAACTTTTCCCATGGTGATTTCTCGGGTCATAAGAAGGTGATCGAGAATATCCGTTCCGCCGCCCGCTCGGCTGGCCGACGCGTGGCGATTATGGCCGACTTGCCCGGTCCCAAGATGCGCATCGGTCAATTGGCTCAGGAACCGATCGAATTGAAGCCCGATGATCCGTTCACGTTGACAACCGAGGAGATCGTAGGCAACGTCGAGCGAGTCTCAATAAGTTTCGCCCGGCTGCCACAGGCCGTGAAGCCAGGGGACACCTTGTACCTCAATGACGGTCTTATCCAGATCGAAGTTGTGGAGGCGGGGGGCAATGATGTCAAGTGCCGGGTTCGGGTCGGCGGCGAACTCCGCTCTCGCAAGGGTCTCAATCTGCCCGGCATCGACCTCGGTATCAGCGCATTCACCGATCGCGACCACAAGTGTCTAAAATTCGCCATGGAACAAGGTGTGGACGCGGTCAGCCAATCCTTTGTCGAAACCGCCGCGGACGTTGTCGCTGTCCGCGAGGCGGCTGCGGCCCTCGGTCACACTCCTTTTATCATCGCCAAGATCGAACGTAGTGGAGCGCTGGATCGCATAGACGAAATCCTGGAGGCCGCCGACGGTATCATGATAGCCCGTGGAGACCTTGGGGTAGAAATACCCATCGAGCAGATTGCCGCTGTTCAGAAGCGCCTGATGCGCCGGGCAAACCTTTTAGGCAAACCGGTGATCACGGCCACGCAGATGCTGGAATCAATGACCGGAAACCGGCGTCCTACCCGCGCGGAGGCCACGGATGTGGCTAACGCCATTCTCGACGGCACGGACTGTGTTATGCTTTCAGAGGAGTCGGCCATGGGGAAATATCCGGTGGAAGCCACAACTATGCTGACCAAAATCGCCGTGGCCATTGAATCAAACCGTCCCGCGTACCACGTGCGAGAGGAGCTGAAGACTGTGGGCCGCAACGGCAATGTGAGTCTCACGGACTTGATCGCCTTGAGCGTTGAGGCCGCTTTGGAATATATTCCCCCCGCGGCCGTGATAGTCCCCACCCATAGCGGATCATCCGCAAGAGGGATCACACGCTTTAGGCTCCCGGTGTGGATAGTGGCTGTGAGCTCACAGGAAACCACATGCCAGAGACTCCAATTCTCCTATGGGGTCTGTCCAGTGCATGAGCCCGAGCATCCTGGGAACTGGAATGAATATGCCAGGGACTGGCTGCAATCGCATGGAATAGAGGGCAAGCTCGTTGTCCTGACCGAGGGGCCGTCGTTAAAGCATCCAGGGGCAAACAACCGCATGGAACTCATCGACCTTGGATAGCACACAAGGTTGAATTGAGACTATTGACCTTGACGGGCACAATTTGGGCACAGTGATTTAAACTTTGTAGAACTTTGATTTTGGCGTTCTGTCTTATGGGGGGAATTCCAGGCATCGTTTCATTCATCAATTAGTATTGACTATTATTCTTGTTCTGGATTTATTTTTTTCTCCAGCAGGCATCAATAAACTGACCCACCTCCCGGCCCTTAGTTTAAGTTGATTTTCTGTTTCAGCCGATCGTTTTTGTATATGGATTTGTTTTAGTCTATTTTTTTAGTTTTTTTTCGTTGAGCGTCTTTCGCACATTCCTGTTTAAAAACTTCAACAAAGTTGATCGAATCTAAATGGAACGGCGGGAATCCAGCTCTTCGTGTTATTTCAGCTATAGTTTCTCTTACGTAAGGGAAAAGTATTGCTGAGCAATTGACTTTAGCAAATGGCTCAATTTCTTTCTTGGTTGCCCGTCTGTTTAAAATAAATTTTCCTTCAAATTCCATTTCAATTTTGAAGGGGGCTTCTTCACCAAATATATTAATGTCTATTAACACAAGTAGCATTTTTTCTTTGCCTGTATAATCAAAGCTCTGCCCCAGCGATATCTTTAGATTGACAGTTGGCTTGGCGAGAACCTCTTCAATTGCTTCAAAATGTAGTTTTCGAATTTTAGTCGAAAGCAATTTAAGCGCAACTGGCGATTTCATTTTTTGACTCATACCCCTTGCTTTTCCTCTTATAAGTGTATCTTAGTGAAGGTTCTAACTGTATTTGATACTTACGTTTGTATTCACCTAAGTCGTAAATGACGGCAATGGAGGAATCCACCCTTCTTGTTTTCGCTTTAACTGTTATTTCAGCTCCCAACGCCGTAAACACATCAGCAACAGTTCGAAGAGTGAGGTTTCTACCGCTGTTTAATATTTGGGTTATGAACCCTTTGGTTTTCCCCATCCTTTTTGCCAGTTCAACTCGTGAAATATTATTTTCCTCCATGAGCCGACAGATTTCTTCCTGAATATCTATTATCAACCCTTCTTGGGCAAGGGCTTTTAAAAATTCAGGATCTTTCATTTGTTTTAAAAGATGTTTCCCGTATTTCATATTATCTACTCCCCCGATATTCTTCTCTAATATTTTTAGCCAAGTTTAGACAGCTTGTTGGTGTTCTTTGAGACTTTTTTGGGAAACCATTAGTGAGTATAAGTTTTTTGTCTTCGGTCAAGAAACATAAGATTCTATGCCTTGGTGTTTTAAATTCAAAAATACAATCTTTAAGGGATTTAAATTTATTTTT
>JAUWMN010000194.1 GCA_030613165.1 Desulfobacterales bacterium | reverse complement strand
TTACTCGCACACTGGTTCACTATTTTAACCGTGAGGAACTGGTTGAGTTTGTTGTCGGTTGCCTTGACAGCTCACCTGTGACTATCAGTCCGCAGGACATTGTGGATCAGGCCTTCAAGATTGAGACGATGCGACGATCATGATGTGATTTTCTTGAATTAAGGTGTTGATGATATCTATAATACGTTTTTTCGCAAAGAAGTACCGTTAAGATAACTTTTTAGATCAGGGTAATTATCGATGATAAATGAGCGCCGAAATAGCAACAATGTGCCGGTTTCGCAGGTTAAAGTTCTGCATTTATTGCCGGACAAGGATAGGAGCTTCCCATTATTCGAGAATCTCGTAACCGGATTAAGCAAACAAACATTCTCTCAGGTTATCTGTTACCTGAGTGGAGCTGGTGACAAGCATAGCTTGCTCCAAGAATTGGGATATGAAGTCATTGGTTTAGGTATTCCCAAGCAGAAATTAAAGCGATTTCGGCCATCGGTAGTACTTCAACTCGCCAGAATTATTACAGAACAACACATTGATATCGTTCACTGCCAACGTCACAAGTCCACTGTTTACGGAACCCTGGCGGCATGGGTAACGGGCAAACATGTAAACGTCGTTACCACTGTACACGGGCAAAATCGTACGAGAACCCTTGGACGCAGATTATTGAATTGGACTCTTTTTAAAAAGGTTTCACGTATCATCGGCGTGTCTATGGCGGTGCGCGATGACATACTAAAAACCAATTGGATCTCCTGTCCCGACAAGGTCATAGCTGTCTACAACGGCATAGATACAAAGCGATTCAGCGCTTCCAATCTTACACAACACGAGGCACGAAGCCGCCTTGGCCTTGCGGATAAGAATGCCTTTGTATTTGGGACCGTGGGTAGGCTCACAAAAGTCAAAGGACAAAACATACTGCTCAAGGCCTACGCACGATTTTATGAGAAATATTCCAATTCATGGCTTTTTCTCGTAGGAAACGGGCCGCTTGAGACAGAGTTACGTGAACTCGCGGCCGAATTAGGGATTCAGCAACGCGTCCTTTTTTTAGGCTACAGACAAGATATTCCCGAAGTGTTGCGGACATATGATGCTTTTGTGCTTCCTTCTATTTCAGAAGGTTTGTGTCTTGCCCTTTTGGAAGCCATGGCAAGTGGTATTCCCGTTATTACATCAAGGGTTGGGGGTATTCCGGAGATTCTGAATAAGCCTGACCTGGGAATCATGGTCTCCCCGTCCTCCGTGGAAGCGTTGGCTTTAGCTATGGAACGATTTTGCGGTATGGATAAGACGAAACGAAATGATCTCGGCAAAGCATTAAGAGACAGAGTCCTGGACAAATTTACAAAGGCAAAAATGATCTCGGAAATGTCTAAAACATATATCGCTGTTATGAATAAGCCTGAATCGCAATAACCCGATTGTTCCGGAGATGTTTATTGGCGACTCCCATAGTCCGCCCGTTTTTCGCTACCCAGGGGATTGCCCGGTAGCTCAGATGCTGCTACCAACGCAATCGGAAACCAAAAAAAGAGCCAAACGGGTTTTGGATGACGGATCAGTGTGTGTCCATCTGTGATCATGCAAAGAGCGCCAAACAGCAGCATGCACGTTAGAAGAAATTTTTGTAGTTCCCCGGTCTGAGTCAATCCTTGCCGGATGGCTGAACCTGTCAGTACGATTAGCAGCAACAATCCGACTATCCCGCCACAAAAGAGTGTTGTCATATAAACGCTGTGATGATGTACCATCTCCTCTCCGTTTGACAGAATCAGTCGGGTATCTGCATTCAGACCATGGCCGAAATATGGTGCATCCCAGGCCTGTAAAAGGCCCTGCCCCCATATCTCCCGGCGATACGCAGTCCCCCTAAAAAGACACGATTTGAAAAAATCAGGATAGAGGATAAACAGGACGGCGATTGCTGCGAAAATGATCAGTAATAGAAGAAAAAAATTGTTACGGTGACTATGATCCCCTTCTTTACGGGAAAAGCTCTCTAATATTGGCCATCCAAAGATAGTAACGGCGAGTGCAAGCAAGGGACCGCGGCTTTGAGCAAGCATCATGTATGAAAAGAGAACCGATAACATCCCAAGATAGAGTAATTTCGTTTTCATGGTGTGTTGCTGCTGAAAGAGGTATATGCAGGCAATAAATGCTATGCCATATACAGATGATGCCATTATCGGATTATGTAGCTGGCCAAAACCGTATATCCGGCGGGGGAATGGGTGTTGACTGTAATAAAACATGATATAGCCGACCGCAAAGATTGCGGCCGTCCAACATAGTAACACCAATAGCCTTCGGAGAAAATTCGGATACGTCTGAACCAGGTGGATTGTAACGCCAAGAAATATCAGGACATAGAACACCCGACGTCCGTATCTGGAGATATCTGAAAGCCCCCAATTCTCCGCCCAAAATAGCGGGGAAAACATATAAACGAGAAATATTGTGCTCAACAAAAAAGTCCTGCTGTAAAAGAATGATCTGAGATCTACCTTTTTCATGAAGATTAATATAAGGAAGGGAAACGCTACAGCTACGTAGAAAAAATTGCTGTGTGATTTGCTTGAGGGGAAAAAGAAGAATCCGAGAAAAAAAAGAGTATAGGAGATGGCAAGAAAATGTTTCTTTAGCTGAGTTAGATTTATATGTGTTAGCAATGAGATCCAGATGCGGGTGGTTCGTGCGGGTTGAGGTTCAGTATGCCGCAAGTTTGTATCATTCATAAGGATTCCTGTCCGATTATATCCGGTATTACACCCCGCTTTTTCTTGACATGCAAAAACGAAGTGGTTAGGGTGAGGGGACATAAAGGATGTTATGATAAAAAGGTTTTACCGTTGCATTCAATGCTTATTATGTGCTTCCCTGAAAGGTCTCAAGGTACCAGTAAGTAGGGAGGTTCATAATGAGTAAGCAATTTAAAAAATTATCACATACAATATACAAATGCAAACACCAAGTATCTTGTCCAAAATATCGGTTTAGAATATCTAAAGATGGGATTGGGGATTTGCTTTGGAAAGAAGATAGAGGCCCGCTACATGAAAATTAAGGTTGTTAAGAATAGGTTCAGCGCGATAGAGCCGCATATTAAAGGCAAAACTGTTCTGGATATAGGTTGCGTTGATGCAAGGCCCGATGGTAAAAAGAAATATACAAGTACAGGCCTGCATCGTTTCTTAAATGAGCATGCTTCTCAATTAATAGGTGTGGATATAGATCAAGATGGTGTAAAACAGATGGAAAAAGATGGGTACAATGTCACAGAAGCCAATGCTGAAGATATGAATCTGGGAAGACAGTTTGATTGTATTGTGGCAGGTGAACTTATTGAACACCTTAGCAATCAAGGCCTTTTCCTAGAAACTATGAAACGTCATCTCGTAGACAATGGCGTTTTGATTATTACCGCTCCAAACGCATTTGGAATACTGAACTTTTGGCGTATTTTGAGGAAAAACAAGGTTAAAGTACACGCGGAACATACATGCTGGTATGATCCAATAACTATTGAGCAGTTACTTAGAAGACATTCCTTTGAAATAGAAGATTTTTTCTTTACTAATAAAAGCAAATGGTATCTGAAAAAGTATTTTTATAAATTGAAGTATCAAATTCCTAAGTTAATCTCTAACATCAGATCTTATTTTTCGAGTGTGATAATCGTAATCGCAAGGCATCGGACTAATCGCTGATCCCTGATTCCTTTACGCGAATCAGCCCGATGCCAATCTTACGCCCCGACCCTTCGGGTCCAATCAACTCACGCGTATCATATTTTTCTCGCACTTCGTTCCAGAGCCGATTGACCTGGATCTCAGGCAGGTCGGGCCGCGGCAGTATGTCGTGAAAGGCAATGATCCCCCCCGGCCTAACCAGGGGGCCGTAATTGTGAAAGTCTGCTTTTACACCCTCGTAGGTATGATCGCCGTCAATGAAAGCAAAATCGATGGGATGGTTATCAAAGAGGTCGCGAACCTCCTCAATAGTTTGAGGCTTATGGGAGTCCTTCCTGAGCAAATGTAGCTTTTGACCCTGCCGTGCAAAGGCCTGGTAAAAAGGGAGACGGCAGGCAGGATATGCACCGCCGAATTCGCCGCCAGGAAGGTCCACGCTTACTATTGTCGCATCATCTTCTGAAGCCTGAGTCCACAAATAAAGTGTGCCTCCCCTTGCAGTCCCTATCTCCAAAACTCGCGTCGGATGTATCTCACAGACAGCAGCATAGAGTTTTTCTATTTCAACCGGGTTCTGGCGCGGTTCT
>JAUWMN010000153.1 GCA_030613165.1 Desulfobacterales bacterium | reverse complement strand
CGATGTGGATTGTCAAGGAACCACCTTTGCAGGACTTCCTGAAAAAGCCTTGGGTTCTGTTCCCATGACTTGCGTATCTTCTCAATGATGCTGGAAAACTTGAGATTGATCAGGGGGTCACCGTCATACAGCCACGTATGATACGCCCTTCCCATTAGGGCGATGGCATATGGAATATAGCCGCGAACAACCTCTTTGCCGTGAAATTCTACCTGGTGAAGCGCTCCCTCAATAAGTTCAGGGTCAAAACCAGCTTCTACTACTTTCTTTAAGATATCAAAAATCAATGCTTCAATACGTTCAGCCTTATCAGGATCAGTGCCCCGCAAGCCCACTGCAAACGCGAGTTGTCTCAGGTCCGCCTCAAGCCCGGTCACCGGAGAAAGATCTTCACCCAGACCGGAATCGATCAATCCCTTGCGAAGCGGTCCTGCAGCACTTCCTGCTAAGGCTTCGGAGACAATTTGAAGGAATAGCACGGTTTCATAATCGGTATTTTCCGCCATCATCCATGCTAAGTTTACCGTGGATTTCCCTTTGATTTTTTCTTCTTTTCCGATTGGGTAATGGCCGTGTATCTCAGGAGATGGCGCTTCCCACCGCGATTGAGCCTCAATGGATGAGTCTACATCTACACGATCGAAGTCAGACAGCATCTCTTTCAGGAATATCAGATGGTCTTCCGTAGTGATGTTGCCGTAAAGAAAAAATCGGGCGTTTGTCGGCGAATAGTATGTTCGATGAAATTCTTTGAACTGTTCGTAAGTAAGCGAGGGGATTACATTCGGATCGCCTCCTGAATCAAAGGCATAGGTTGTTTCCGGATAAAGTCCTTCCTGGATCGCCTTGTACATAAGGGAATCAGGAGAAGAATAGACCCCCTTCATCTCATTATATACAATCCCTGAGATTGTCAGATCACTGTTGATGTCTTCGGGATTATCAAGTTCGAGATGGTGACCCTCCTGGAAAAAAGTTTCTCGCAATAGACGGGGCCTTAACACAAGATCAGTATAGACGCGAGCCAGGTTAAAAAAATCGGTCCGCACCTGGCTGGCTACCGGATAGATCGTCTTGTCCGGGTATGTAAAAGCATTGATAAAGGTCTGGAGTGTCCCCTTGGCGAGTTCATTGAAGGCATCTTTCAGCGGATATTTCTAGGAACCGGCCAATACGGAATGTTCCAATATATGGGCGACCCCTGTGGAATCCTTGGGGGGAGTACGGAAACCGATGGAATAAAGGTTCTCCCGGTCGTCGCAGTGAAGGTGGAGCACTTTTGCGCCGGTTCTTTCGTGTTCTAGCTCATAGGCTGTAACTCGTACGTCCGGTATCTGTTCTATTCTCAGCACATGGAAACCGTGCAGCTTTTCTCCGACTTTGAGTGTGGGGGCAGGACAAATATTCATGGGCACCTCTTAGTGTCTATCCAGAAATAGCATCTTTTGCCCCAATACTGCGTTCTCCGTCCCGCCTTGGCGGGACTACGCCTCCGGTAGAAACCTTTGTGCGGCCTTGTCTTGGGACAAAACCTACCATTTCTGAATAGACACTGGTTAGTTTTTATAGGAAGGGCATTAGCCCTTCTTTATGAGTACGTATATACAGACATTAGGTCAAAATTGTAAAGAGAAGATATGTGCTAAAAGTGTGAAGTTTGAAGTTTGAAGTGCCTAAAGTTAAGGGGTGCGCCTTCGGCGCGCTTATTCTTAAATTGACAGACTACCTTAACTTTAGGCACTTTAGCTCACTTTAGGCACTTCAAACTCTTAAATTGACATTCACATCCATTATTTGTAGTTTAGACAAAAAAACGGAGAACTTTATGGTTCAAACGATACTACGTTTCGGGCGGATGATTAAATTCAGTCATACGGTATTCGCCCTCCCCTTTGCGCTGGCCTCTGTGGTTCTTGCCCAAAGGCATAACCCTGTTACGCTTAAACTCCTTCTGCTCATATTACTTGCCATGGCATGCGCCCGATCAGCGGCAATGGGATTTAACCGTTTGGCGGATGCCGAAATCGACGCGAAAAACCCTCGAACCGCGCAAAGGGCAATACCCGCGGGGACACTTACAAAAAAGACCGTGATCCTTTTTGTTGCGGCATCATCCCTGTTGTTCATACTGTCCGCATTCCTTATCAACCAACTCTGTTTTTATCTCTCCGTGCCGATTCTTTTGATTCTTTTCTCCTATTCCTTTACAAAACGATTCACATGGCTTTCGCATTTGTATCTGGGCTTTGCCATCGGCCTTGCGCCAATAGGGGCATGGATTGCCGTTACCGGAAGCTTTTCAGCTTCCATTCTCATTCTCTCACTTGCCCTGCTTACCTATATTGCTGGATTCGATATTCTTTACTCATGTCAAGATGCTGAATTTGACAAAAAAATGGGGCTGTTGTCTATACCCTCCAGCTTGGGGGTTAAAACCGCCCTGCGCGTTTCAACTGTGCTTCATGTAATTTCATTTGTTTCGTTATGCTTGATTTATCCAATTTTTGATATGGGAGTGGTTTATCTTGTTTCAATAGGAGTCATTGGATTTCTTTTAATACTGGAACATCGACTCATTAATCCAGATGACCTTTCAAAAATCCAGGTTGCTTTTTTTAATGTGAATAGTATTATTTCAATAACGTTATTTCTGGCAGTCTTTCTGGATGAGATAACGAGGAACTATTGGTGAAAAATATAGAAAAATGGCTCACCGCAGAGGCGCAGAGTACGCAGAGGAAAGATTTTTTGTTTGGCGGTGAGTATCGCTTTTTATTATAAATGGAGGTTTTGTGACAAATAGAATCGTAGTAGGAATTTGCGGAGCGTCCGGCGCCATTTATGGAATACGCCTCTTAAAAGTCCTCCTCGAACAGCCATGGGAGGTTCATTTAATTATTTCAGAGGCCGGAAAACTTGTAATGGCGCATGAACTCGGGTTTAAAGACAATTCCTCTTTTGAACAGTTCCTGGAAAGCGAGGGTGTTCGCTTCCACGAAGATGCTCGACTCATACGGCACGCTCCGGACGATCTCCTTGCCGAATCAGCCAGCGGATCGTTCAAACATAAAGGGATGGTTATAGCCCCCTGTTCCATGAAAACACTCGCGGCGGTTGCCTCCGGATATGCCACGAATCTTATGGAGCGGACCGCGGATGTCTGTCTCAAGGAAAAGAGACCGCTTGTCATGGTTCCACGGGAGACGCCTTTAAACAAAATTCACATTGATAATATGATAAAGGCTTATGAGGCCGGCGCTATTATTATGCCGCCCTCCCCCGCGTTCTATTTTCGTCCTGAATCGATTAACGATCTGGTCGATTTTGTTGTAGCCAGAATGCTTGATCAGTTGAATATAGAGCATAATCTTGTCGGGGAATGGGGGAGTGGTTAATTGGTTGGTCGTTACTATTTTGCATGTAGATAGATGCGGCCATCTGTTACGGGTTGCGCGTTGCGGGTTGCGCGTTACGGATTGCGAGTTACGGGTTGCGCGTTGCGAGTTAAAAAGAGAAAATAACAATACGATATTGGGAACTGGAAAATTACAAGATAGATGGATTTGTTCAATATGTGGTGACAAAATTTAAATAGAACCCGCAACTCGTAACCCGCAACACACAATTAATTGGCTTAAGCATTTAAGAACTTTAGAAAATAGTTGCCTCTGTGTGCTCATGAAAAAATACTATAACAATCTGCGAGAATTTATTGATCTCCTTGAAAGCAAGGGTGAGCTTAAAAGAATTAGCACGGAAGTCTCTCCTTATCTTGAAATAAGCAGATTTACCGACCAGGAATCAAAAAGCCCAAATGGTGGAAAAGCGCTCCTTTTTGAAAAGGTAAAGGGGTCGTCATTTCCGGTAGTGACCAATGCCTTTGGAAGCACGCATAGGATTTGCCTGGCTCTTGGTGTAGAGCGCCTTGATCAATTAGGAGAAAGGGTCCAGGAGATTCTGGAGCTGACCCCTCCCAGGAATATCCGACAGTTTATCGACATACTTTATTCCGCCTTTAGCATGACGCGGTTTCTCCCGCGTAAATATAATAAGCCGACTCCACCTTGCCAGGAAGTAGTTTACACGGGAGATGATGTGGATCTCTCCAGACTTCCGGTCCTCCACTGCTGGCCCAAGGATGGCGGCCCTTTTGTGACCCTTCCCCTGGTCTTCACACAAAGCCGGATTACCGGAAAACGAAATATAGGGATGTACCGTTTGCAGATCTTTGACAGGAACACCACGGGCATGCACTGGCATATCCACAAAGACGGTTCCCACTACTATAATGAGTATTGCAAGGCCGGAAAAAGAATGCCGGTTGCGGTCGCTATCGGTACTGATCCTGCCGTCACCTATGCGGCTACAGCTCCACTTCCTCGCGGAGTCGATGAAATGATTCTGGCAGGTTTCATACGTCAAAGGCCGGTCAAGCTGACCAAATGTCTGACCATTGACCTAAAAGTTCCGGCAGAGGCGGAATTTGTACTGGAAGGATATGTGGACCCTGGAGAGACGCGTTTGGAAGGCCCCTTTGGCGACCACACAGGCTATTATTCCCTGGTAGACCAATATCCTGTATTTCACGTGACCGCCCTTACCCACCGCAAAAAAGCAATTTACAGCGCGACATTGGTCGGCCGTCCTCCCATGGAAGATTGTTACCTGGCAAAGGCGACGGAACGATTATTCCTTCCGCTCTTAAAAAGTGTATTTCCTGAAATTAAAGACTATTGGTTCCCCTGGGAAGGAGTCTTTCACAACATTGTGATCGTATCACTCGAAAAAGAGTACCCCGGACACGCCCAGAGATTGATGAGCGGACTATGGGGTCAGGGACAGATGAGCTTTTGTAAGGGGATCGTGGTCGTGGATGAGACAGTCGACCCTAAAGACCCAAGGGCTGTCATGGGAGAGCTTCTCGCAAGACTTGATATCGAATCCGACATCATCACAATCCGCGGTGTCCTGGATGTATTGGATCATTCCGCGCCGAATCCTTTGTATGGCGCAAAAATCGGGA
>JAUWMN010000064.1 GCA_030613165.1 Desulfobacterales bacterium | reverse complement strand
CCAATAAGCTCCTCATGGATCCGAACGTTTGTAGCCAAAATTTCTTTCATGTCTCTCTGATGGGGCCCACCGGCAAAATCGGTAACAATCCCCCCCGCCTCTCTTACAATGAGGACGCCTGCGTCCGTATCCCAGGGGTGGAGATTTTGTTCCCAAAAACCGTCAAAACGACCGCACGCCACATAACAAAGATCAATAGCTGCGGATCCCAATCTCCGAATACCCTGTGAAGCCTCCAGACAACGTTGAAAGCGCGCCATCAACGCATCTATAATAGTCTTCAGGTCATAGGGGAACCCTGTGACCAAGAGGCTTTCCGAAAGACTTTCAGTTGATGAAACCCGGATCTCTTTTCCGTTCAAGAAGGCACCTTCCCCCTTAACCGCCCAGAAGCGTTCCCTCAAAACAGGATTTTCAACTACGCCAAATACGGTCTCGCCGTTTAAGGCAAGGGCTATGGATGTACTGAAGCATGGAAGGTTGTGAGCGAAATTGGTTGTGCCGTCCAACGGATCGATAATCCATTGGCAGGGAGACCGGGTCAAGACATCTCCGCTCTCTTCCGCACGGATGGAATGATCCGGATATGCGGCAAGGATGGTATCAATGATAAGGCGCTCGCAATATTCATCGGCCTCCGTAACCAGATCAATAGCCCCTTTTTTCTTGATGGAATGAGCTTGTCCGAAGCGATCGCGAAGAAAGTCCGCGGCCTTTTGAACCGCGGCAAAGCCTGTGTCTCTGACTTGTGTTAAATCGATCTGTTCAGTCATTTTCGTGTCCGCACCTAATTGAAGATTGAAGATTGAAGATTGTCTATTGGAAGAACAAACTCTTGATACTCAAACAGTCAATTATAACGGTTTCGTAAAAAGCGTCCATTGGGGAGATCAAGGCGAAACCATCAATCGACAATCTTCAATCTTCAATCGAAAATCGTCAATCATCAATCGTCAATCCTAATGTGCTTCCGCCCAATTCTTCCCTGCATTGATATCCACTTTAATAGGCGCCTTCAATGGATGCACGCCCTCCATTATTCTTTTAACAAGGTCTTTAAGTCTTGAAACCTCCTCCGGGGGCGCCTCAAAAACCAACTCATCATGTACCTGAAGGAGCATTTTTGCCTTAAGTCCCTCACTTTGAATAGCATCGTGTAAGCGTATCATCGCAACCTTGATTAAATCCGCTGCCGTGCCTTGAATAGGCGTATTTATTGCCGTGCGTTCGGCGGCCTCTCTTGCTGTCCGGTTTTTGCTGCGGATATCCGGAAGATATCGATGCCTGTTCAGGAGGGTAGTAACTTTGCCTTTCTCGCGCGCCGTCTCAATAGTGCGGTCAATGTATTCTTTGACCCCCCTGTATTGCACAAAGTAGTTGTCAATATATTTCTTTGCCGTGCCGGTGCTGATTCCCAGTTCTTTTGATAGCCGAAACGGGCTCATCCCATAGATTATTCCAAAGTTGATTACTTTTGCCTGCCGCCGCATATCCGGAGTAATAAATTCGGGAAATAACTGGAAGACCTCTGAAGCAGTTCTGGCATGAATATCCTCATCCTCCTCAAATGCTTGTATCAGTATAGGGTCGTCCGAATAATGGGCCAGGATACGCAATTCAATCTGGGAGTAATCGGCAGAGAGGAGCCTCCACCCTTGCCTGGGGATAAAGGATTCACGAATCTTTCGCCCTTCTTCGGTTCGAATCGGAATATTCTGCAAGTTCGGATCGCTGCTGCTTAGTCTTCCGGTAGCAGTCACTGTCTGGTTGTAGGAGGTATGTATGCGTCCTGTATCAGGATGAACAAGACTCAACAAGGCGTCCGTGTAGGTCGACTTGAGCTTGGCAAGAGACCGATAGCGAAGGACCAACCCGGGGAGTTCGTGCTGGTTCGACAGGGTGGTTAGAACCTCTAAGTCCGTAGAATAACCGGTCTTTTTTTTGGTTTTTTTCTGACATGGGAGGTTCAATTTTTCAAAGAGTATCTTTCCTAACTGCTGGTGTGAATTTATATTAAAGCTCTCCCCGGCCATGGAGAATATCTGATCCTCAAGTAGATGTAACTGCTGCTCGAAATCCTTTGAAAGTTCGATGAGACGATCACTGTCTACCCGGATTCCCGTCATCTCCATATCTAACAGTACAGGGACCAACGGCATCTCAACATCGTGAAAGAGCGACTCAAAACCTTTTTCCTTGAGCTTCGGCCCCAATACCCGGGAGGCCATAAGTGTGATGTCTGCGTCTTCGCATGAATAGGTTGAAGCGCTCTCTATGGGAACCTCGTCGAACCGGAGGGCGCTTTTTCCGCGTCCTGTTACCTCTGCGTAGGTAATCATTTTGTGATTAAGATAATCCCTCGCGATCGCGTCCAGGTTGTGCGCCCGCAAAGAAGGATTGAGAAGATAGGAGGCTATCATGGTATCAAAGGTGATACCATTGACAGCGATCCCGTACCGCTTCAAGATGATGGTATCGTATTTGATGTTTTGGCCTACCTTCAGGTAGTTGGGGTCTTCGAGCAACGGTCTTAGTGCGCTGAGTACGTGATCAATCTCAAGCTGTGCAGGGACATCAGGATATGAATGAGTACAAGGGATATAGGCGGCCTCGTGGGAGCGGCATGAAAAGGAGAGGCCCACAATTTTGGCCATCATAGGGTCTGTTGATGTGGTCTCCAGATCGAAGGCAAAAGTACCGGCCTTTTTCAGGTCTTCTATCAGTGACCTGAGTTCTTCAACCGAGAATATAGTCCTATACGCTTTCTTTGAGAGGTCCTGCTGTGGGGCAAAGTCCTTTTGTAATTGACGAAACTCAAGGTCCCGAAAAAGGAGACCCAATTTTTCCCTGTCAGGCGGCACAACCCGGAAGTCTTGAAAATTATATGAAAGGGGGACATTAATATCAATGGCGGCCAGCCTACGGCTTAGCCGCGCCTGATCAACATGAGCTATCAGATTTTCCCGCAATTTTTTCTGCTTGACCTGATCTATATGTTCTAACAGATGGTCAATATTGCCAAACTCTTTAACAAGCTTGATGGCGGTCTTCGCGCCAATCCCCGGAACCCCTGGAATGTTATCCGAAGGATCTCCGGCAAGCCCCAATACATCTATCCACTGCTCCGGTTCTATGGAAAGTTCTTCCTTAAAATCTTCATAGATAATAGAGCGGTCCTTCATGGGGTCCCAGAGAGAAGCTGATTTAGAGATAAGCTGTTTGAAGTCTTTATCGCCGGTAACAAGTACTGTTTTATACCCCTTTTCTGTTGCTTTGCCGGCAAGGGTTCCGATAATGTCATCCGCCTCATAGCCATTGAGTTCTAAGGATGGAATATTAAATCCTTCTACTATCTTTTTAATATACGGAATCTGAACCGACAGGTCCTCCGGCATGGGGGGGCGATTTGCCTTATATTCTTTGTAGATTTCATGACGAAAGGTAGGTCCCTTGGCATCAAAAACCATAGCAAGATAGGATGGTTGCCGGTCTTCAAGCAACTTCAACAACATACGGACAAAACCGAACGAAGCATTTGTGGGAAGCCCTTTGGAATTCGAAAGATGACGGATCGCGTGATATGCTCTATAAATATATGCACTTCCGTCCACCAGGTATATGGTTTCTTCTTTTTTCATATCGGATTCATTTTTTACCAGCACATATGCAGGCTGTCAAATTTTATCTGGAAAAAAACCGATATCTTTTGTATCCTTAATAGAAATGGGATGATAAGCATCCCTCCCCATTGGATATTGGTTGAGTTGTTGAGGTAACTGGATTCCCGCCTTCGCGGGAATGACGGCCACGAAGTTCCCACGCACTGGTGAGGTCATTCCCGCCCCGTATAATTGTCATTCCCGCGAAGGCGGGAATCCAGAAAATCGGCGTACCAAGCATTTACCACAACTTATTGAGAGGATACAATGACCACTCGACAACTTGACTACTCGTCTATTCGACTAAAAAAGAGGTATCATTCATGACTGCACTCATTCTCGCCGCAGGATTTGCTATCATTGTTTCCGCCATGTGCTCTTTATTTGAGGCTGTCCTATATTCAGTCCCAGTAAGTCACATCGAAGCAACGGTTCAAGCCGGCAAACCTTCGGGCCGTATACTCAAAAAATTACGAAAAGATGTAGATCGCCCCATATCCGCGATCTTATCGTTAAATACCATAGCAAATACAGCGGGCGCCACTATAGCGGGATCGGCCGCCGCATCTGTCTTCGGACACGAGTGGGTGGGCTATTTTTCGGCCGCTTTCACCTTCTCTATACTAATCTTTTCAGAAGTAATTCCCAAAACTGCCGGAGTAGTCTATAGTAAACAATTCTCCTCGGTTATTGCCCGTCCTCTTCAGTGGCTTGTATGGGTTCTTACACCGTTTGTGTGGCTCTGCCAATTTGCGACCCGTCTTGTTGCTCGAAAAAAGGTTATCCAGACGGTATCTGCCGAAGAGATTATAATCATGGCCAGATTGGGTCGTATTTCCGGAGAAATAGAACCAGGTGAAGAAAAAGTCATCAAAAATATACTCTCACTGGAGGATAAAACCGCCAAGGATATAATGACCCCGAGAACGGTCATCTTTTCTCTAAGCGAGCATCTGACCCTTGAAGAGGCACAGGAAAAGACCGGGATGTGGCCTCACAGCAGGGTTCCGCTATACGATGAGAATCCGGAAGATATTGTAGGAATTGTGCAACGCCGTGAAGTGCTCGCCGCCCTTGCAAGCGACAAACATCACCTGGAATTAAGCAGCCTCATGAAATCCGTCCACTTCTGCCCGGAATCGATAAGACTCGACAAATTGCTCATGGAGTTTCTGGAACGCCGGCAGCATCTTTTTGTAGTGATAGATGAGTTTGGAGGGCTTGCGGGCGTTGTAACACTTGAAGATGTTCTGGAAGAGATTCTCGGCAGAGAGATCGTTGATGAATCAGACCAAGTGGTTGATATGAGAGAACTTGCGCGTCGCCGTAAAATAGGTATAAAAACTAAGAAAAATTGAGGACTTGGGGAATTTAGAGATTGAGAAATTGTGAATTAAAGCAGGATTAAAAAATTCCTCAATCCCTAAATTCCCCAATTCCCTAATCCCTTCAATCGCGGATGTAGCCAATCACTCTGTCGCGTGTACTCGATTATATTGTTATATCAACATATTACATCTCACCGAATTTGCTAAAGGCAACGTCTTCCCATACCGATAAAATATAATAAGCTAAAACAACGGGCAATAACTGTAGAATCGAGCCGCAATGAACATTGATGACTTCGTAAAAAAGTCCCCAGGTACCCTTTTTCGTCATTCCCGCGAAGCTTGTCCTCGCCCTGATTGGGGAGCGGGAATCCAGTAATACCAGATGGTTCTGGACTCCCGCCTTCGCGGGAGTGACAGAATGTTGGACTTTTTACGAAACTATCAACATTAGTTCTGAAATTTTAGGCCATTAAACGTATTTTTAAGAGGGGCGGATCGGACATGATCATGACCATAACTGAGATGGCGGAGTACCTGAGAATACCCACATCAACCCTTTACAAATTATGCCAGGAAGGGAACATCCCCGCATCAAAGGTGGGAAAACACTGGCGGTTTCAAAAGGCTGAAATCGAGCAATGGTTCAAAGATATCAGGAAAAATAACACAGGATAGGTGTAACCATGGAACATAGAATTGAAGACACAATCCTTTTAGTAGATGATGAACCTTCGATCATCCATTCCCTGAAACGCACCTTAAGGGGCAACGGTCGTAAGTTCCTTGAGGCGTCCAACGGCAAAGAGGGCCTGCGCATCTTGGATGATCATTATGTAGATCTTATTATTACCGATTGTAAGATGCCGGAGATGGATGGAATAGAATTCTTAGAAAACTTGCGTTCCAGGAATTTGGATACATTCAAGATTATGCTCACGGCATTCTCCGACAGTCTGACAATGATGGATGCCGTCAACAAGGGCGAAGTATACAGATTTATAGTCAAACCATGGAATCCGAACGAGATGAAATCGGTTGTAAACGAGGCCCTTGAGAAGCATCGTGCATTAAAGGATTTCAAATACCTGCTTGACTCCTACCAGAAACAGAACAAGATTCTTTCTGCCAAGAATATTAACCTTGAAGAGAGCGTTAAGAAGTATTTGAACATTGCCCAGGGAAAAGAGCTTCAAATACAAGACGCCTATTGGGAGGCGGTACAATCATTGGCAGAGGCGTTAAAGGCCCGGGACCCTTACACCCGACGGCATTCCGAGTTTGTGGCTAAATATTCCGTTATAATAGCCCGCAGTATGAGTCTGTCTGCCGAAGTCGTGGAGACAACAAGGCAGGCGGCGCTTCTGCACGACATCGGGAAAATAGGCATCCGGGAATCGATCTTTTTGAAAGAGGGACACCTGACACCAGAGGAAAGGGCCACCGTGGAGACCCATTCGAGCATTTCAGCCCAAATCCTGAGTCCCCTGAAATTCTTAGCAGAAATAATTCCCGTGATTCGTCATCACCACGAACGCTACGACGGGAAAGGATATCCTGACGGACTTGAAGGGGAGGACATCCCATTGGGGTCGCGGATTATAGCCGTTGCAGATACCTTTGAGGCAATGACCGCGGATCGTCCGTACAGAAAGGCGCTGCCGGTGTCAGTGGCGCTTGGGGAGCTGAAAAGAGTTTCGGGTACTCAGCTTGACCCAAAGGTGGTTGCGGCATTCCTTAAAATTTCTAAAGATATTGAGGGATTGAATGAAGATGACCATCGGTAAAAAATTAATCCGAGGATCCAGATACAGTTTTAGATTGTCATTGGTCACTGGTCATTTGACGTGAGAGGGTGAATAAGAGGGGATGAAAAAGAAGGTGAAATGCTGGGAGTTTCTTGAATGTAACGAGAAGAAATGCTCGGTTTACAACTCAAAGGAGCTGAGGTGTTGGCTCATCGCGGGGACCCATTGTAGAAACGAGATCCAGGGAAAGTTTTTGGAAAAGATAGAGATGTGCCTTAACTGCGCTCCCTTTAAAGCAAACATAGATGTCGATTCTCTGAAAATGACGCTAACGCTGGTAAATGAACAATTCAGAGAATTCAGGAGGATGGTTGAGGAACGAGACAGGGAGTCGGAAACCACCAGCACGGAATTGACCCTTGGCTTATCCGAGGTCTTTGAAGCGTTAAAAGCTATTTCTGCGGGAGACCCTGAAGTAAGGATAACCGAAACCTCGAAATTCGAGGCGATTGCTAAATTAAAACATATGGTCAATCTGACCGCGGAAAACGCTGGAGAGATGGTTGATCTGTCTCATGAGTTTGCCATAGGTCTGGCCGAGCACTTCGATGTGTTGCACAGGGTCTCAAAAGGCAACCTGACTGCCCGGGTATCTGGGAGTTCTCAAGTAGAACTATTGGAATCTCTAAAGAAAGTAACAAACCAAATGATTGAGAGTGTATCCAAAGAAATCACCGAACGCAAAAAGGCCGAAGAGGAAATCAGACAGGCCCGCAGGGAACTCGATCACATATTTCGGATTGCAGGCGACGGGATGTGCGTTATTGACTGGGATTTCAATGTGCTTCGTGTCAATGAGACATTTGAGCATCTCTTTAATGCCCCTCATAGCGAGGTAATTGGGAGAAA
>JAUWMN010000258.1 GCA_030613165.1 Desulfobacterales bacterium | reverse complement strand
ATTCTTTGAGGAGCTCGAGATCTCGTGCCAGGGTGGTCGGATTGCAGGAAACATAAACAATCTTCCGCGGCGCGACCGCGCATACCTGTTTTACCACGTCCGGATGCATCCCCGCCCTTGGGGGATCGATGATCATTACATCGGGTTTTTCCGCAATGTCAGGCAAGAGATTTTTGATGTCTCCGCAGAGAAATTCACAGTTGGAGATATTATTTTTCTTGCAGTTTTTTTCCGCGTCTCGAACCGAGCTTTCCACGATCTCTATTCCGATCACCTTTTGGGCCGCCCTGGAAAGAAATATGGGGATCGTGCCGGTGCCGCTGTAAAGATCGACCACTGTTTCCGCCCCTGTCAGTCCCGCATACTCTTCTACTGTTGAGTACAGTTTTTCAGCGCCAAGGGTGTTGGTCTGAAAAAAGGAGTTGGCAGAGATCTCGAATACAAAGCCGTTGATCGACTCCTCTATGGTCGGCCTCCCGTAAAGGAGTATCTCCTTTTCCCCCACAGCGACACTCCCCTTGCGGGCATTGATATTGTTGACCACTGACGCGATGTTTTTATATTTTTGCGCCAACAGGTCGGCCAGGGGGTGCACGGCCGCTCTCATCTCTTCTGATGTGACAATGTTTACCATCCATTCGTTACGGGCATGGGAGTAGCGAAGCATTAAAAAACGCCAGAAACCGATGTGGGTCCTGATACCGTATACAGGAACTCCGCTCTTCAGAGTGTATTCCTTTATATCGCGAAGGATTTGATTCCCTGTGTCGTCTTGCAAAAGACATTCTTCAAGGTCTAAGATCTTGTAAAAGGTCCCTGATACATGGAGTCCCAGAGCAAAATCTTTCCGCGGCGCGTCGGTTCCCATCTCTTCGGGCAAAAGCCATCTGCGGTCGGAAAAGGAAAACTCCATCTTGTTTCTGTATCCAAAATGCTTTGGAGAAGGAATCACCGGATGGACCGGTACGTCTTCCAATTTTCCAATCCGTTCCAGCGAGTCTATTACATGTTCTCTTTTATACTCCAATTGCTTTGGATAGTCGCAAAACTGCCATTTACATCCGCCGCAAACCGCGCTGTATCGACAGGGGGCCTGAATTCTGTCCGGAGAAGGTTTTATGATCCGGACGAGTCGTGCTTCGGCGAATTGCTTCTTTTTCTTGAAAATTTGCGCCTGCACCCGGTCCCCTGGAATGGTATTTTCGACAAATACGGCAAACCCGTCCACCCGCGCAAGCCCCTGGCCACCGAAGATTACCTTCTCGATCTCAACCTCTAATGTTTCACCCTTTTTCATAACCTAAGTATTTTAATTTTGGACGCAGATGAACGCAGATCGTCAGGATATTAAATACCAAGCGCCAACTGAAAGGTATTCGATAATTTTAGAAAATAGGTATCTGTGTTTATCTGTGAAAATCTGTGTCCTAATTTAATCCACTCGTTACTAATCCTCCATTAAATCCCAAATGTCAAGAATCCTGAAAGAGGTGTTGCCACACGATTTACCAGATGGTATAAACAACTCATACTTAATCAAGATGACTTCGTAAAAAGTTTTGAGTTTGATAAAGGATGGCTAAGTAAAAAGGTCAATATACAAGGCGTAGCAGTTTTTCAGGTATGAAGGCATACTATGGTGTGTCGAATGCCTGAAAAGCTACTACAACGCAATAGATTGGACTTTTTACGACGCCATCAATCAAGTGTCCATTCAGAAACAGTAGATTTTACCCCAAGACAAGGCCGCACAAAGGTTTTTACCGGAGGCGGATGACAATGAGTCGCGGCTGGAAAGCCGCTCCCACGCTATCGAGGCAAAAAATGCCGTTTCTGAATGGGCACTAAAAGGAGTATTCCATGATTAACCTACTCAAGAAAGGATTTTGGATGGGGCTGGGCGCTGCTGCTATTGCAAAGGAGTCAGTAGAGTCAGTAACGCGTTCCTTTGTCCGCAAAGGCAAATTGACCGCGGGTGAAGCCGACAAGATGAGCAAAGAGCTGCTGGAAGAGGCACGTGAAGACCTTGAATCGATTCAGAACAAGGGAAGAAAAGAAATCGAGAAGGTTTTGTCTGAATTTCAATGTGTCTCCAAACAAGAATTTGAAACATTAAAGGAGCGGGTAAAGGCCCTGGAGGCCCGCCTGAAGTCTTAATGTTCGATTTCGAAACTATCCGGCATGCAGGACGTTTTAGAGATATTATAGGCGTTCTCTTCAAGTATGGATTCGACGGCATCATTGAGCGACTCGATATCCCGGGACATCTCTTAGTTAAAAAGCTCACCCATATCAAGGAGGGTGTTTCCATATGGGAGCGGATCCGGATGGCTATAGAGGAACTCGGCCCTACGTTTATCAAGTTTGGACAGATCATGAGTATGCGGCCGGACCTGATCCCCAAAGGTCTGGTCAACGAGTTGACACTCTTGCAGGAGACCGTAGGGCATGAACCGTTTCCGGTCGTTAAGAATGCTGTTGAAACCTCGTTGAGCAAGCCTTTGGAAGATATATTCGACGAGTTCGACCACGAACCGATTGCGGCTGCTTCTCTCGCGCAGGTCCACCGGGCCAAGCTGAAGGATACCGGAGAATACGCGGCAGTAAAAGTTCAGCGCCCGAATATAGAAAAGATCATCAAATCCGACCTTTACATCCTCGATGTCATCGCCAATCTGATCCACGACCGACTGGAGGCCATGCGTTTCTACAACCTGCCCGGTCTCGTGGCTGAAGTAAAAAAACACGTGATAAAGGAACTCGACTTCATCCATGAAGCGAGCAACATAGAGATATTCCGCCACAACTTCGCGGGTGAGGAAGATATCTATGTGCCCATGATCTATCCGGAATTCACTACCAAAACGGTCCTGACCATGGAGCTGATCAATGGGGTACATGCAAATGAAATTGACCGGATCGGAGGAGACAGAGAAGCGCTCGCCAAAAGGGGTGTGCAGGTTGTGCTGAAGCAGGTCCTTGTCGACGGCTTCTTTCATGCTGATCCACATACGGGTAATATCCGGTTTCTCCCGGGCAATGTTATATGTTTTCTCGACTGGGGAATGGTTGGAAGACTTACCAAAGACATGCGGTATACGATTCTCGATTTTATCTCCGCGATAATTGAAAAGGATAGCCAGAAACTGATTCAGACGGCTCTTTCCATGGCCATGTCAGTCCCGCCCC
>JAUWMN010000256.1 GCA_030613165.1 Desulfobacterales bacterium | reverse complement strand
TTCCAACAAGAAAATAAATGTCCCCCATACTAATGGAAAACAATATTTTGGCCACAGGAGCGGGGTGATAAAAAAGATGATCCCTATAATGAAAAAGGGTATGTACCAACGTGTGGTCTCAGGAATCGCGGAAAAGGTTCTTTTCCTGAAAAGACCCAGAGTATCGAGGAGTTCTTCTGTTTCAAAAAGGCCGGGAAGCACAGTGCTATAGGCGAGAATATATCCGACCCAGCGAATCCATAACGTGTCGGGAATATCTATATAGTGCCAGTTTCTCAGTGTCAGATTAAACCATTCAAAGATTAGCCATATAAAGACCGACCATAGAATCATCACCAAAAAAGAACCGGTCCGGGAAAGGATTAACGAGTTCCCTTTCTTCTTATAGATGATGCTGTCCACAATCAGGATATAGGACCACCACGCGAGGGAATAGAACCAGGTGGCAAACGGCTCTATCTTTTTTAGCATCAGGATCTCGGCGCTGATCAGAATAACAACCCCGATAATTCCATGAATGTTCTTGGTCACTTGTATCCCCTTCTTTCGAGAAGATATATCGCTTGTTTCAGAGCGGGCGGAGTCAGGAGTACGGTTACAGCCACCATCCCTACGACAGCCGTGAAGATCTTCTCATCGATGATTCCGGCGGAAAGAGCAAGAGAGACCACCACCAGTTCCACCCCTGTTCTCGGAACCAGCCCTATCCCAAGGACAAACGCCTTTAGCAGAGGGTATCCGGTAATTTTTCCCCCGATGGTTCCGCCCAGAAACTTGCTGAATATTCCGGTTAGGATAAGGGCCGCCGCAAAGATTCCTCCACCCTTTAATACCCCTAAGTCGATTCTTGTCCCAAGCACACCGAAGAAGATAGGGACAAAAAGGCCGTACGCAATTCCATCCAGTTTATGCTTGATCTCTCTCTGGGTAAAGTCCGCATGTCTCGCAATGATGATACCGGCCACAAAGCTCCCTATAATAAGGTGAAGTCCAACCCAATCCGCCACATAGCTGAAAATAAATATGGTTGAAAGTATCAATCCTATCTTTGATTCAGCCACATTCATATGGTCCGCCAGGGAAGCAAGAGGGAAAAGGACAAACCTGTCAAAGAGTACGGCTCCGCCAAAAAATAGGACAATCTTTAAAATGGTTAAAGCGATTTGGTAAAAGGAAACCTCTCCTTGCGAATGCGCGAACGCGGTCAGAAACGATAAAAATAACAACCCGAAAATCGCGTCCAGAACCGCTATCCCGAGTATGTTCATTCCATAATCGGTCTGAAGGCGGTTTAAGTCCATCAATGTTCTTACTGTCACCCCTATACTTGTCAGGGCCAAGGCCAGCCCAATGAAAAGACTCGCCAGGAGATCGTACTCAAACAACCAACCAATCCCAAACCCCGCGGCAAAAGATAAGGGGGCTTCTATACAGGTGATCGCAAGGGAGCGTTTTCCGAATTGCAACAGCCTGTCTATTTTCACTTGACTGTAGCCTGCCATAAAAAGAAGAAACATTGCCCCGATTTCGGAAATAACGTGCATGTATTCTATCTCGTAGAGAGGCCTTGAAAAGAGAAAGGGTCCGAGTAGATGAACACCGAGAAGGATACCCGCGGCCAGCTCGCCCAGGATGGCAGGTTGTTTCATCCGCTCAAAAAGTTCTCCGATTACTTTCGCAAGAAACAGGAGTAATGATATAGCGAGAATCGTATCAAACATAATGGGGGTTTTTAATCCTTTACTACCGCCTGATAGATCAGGGGGATCACGTCTGAAAGAGTAACCATTCCTAAAAAAAATCCGCTATCGCGCCACTTAGCAGAGCCTTTCCTTACAACAGGAAAGGTGTATGTCCCTGTTTTTACCATTTTCTTGGCGATAGCCACGATAGGATCCGAAGGCACCACAGTAACAGGGCTTTGATCCATATATCGATCCACTGTCCCTTGTGTGTCCATGAGGCTCGCAAAGGTACATGCTTCGACGATATCAAGGATGTCACGTTTGTACATGAAATAGACCTTCAAAAGGTCTACCGCGTATGCCATTCCCAGTAACCGCCCATTTTTGACAATGGGAACACCCTTGAAGTTTTTGTCCCTGAATATCTTAAGCACATTCTCAAGTCTCTCTTCAGGGTCAACAGTAATCACCTCAGTGACCATGACATCGGCGACCACGAGATGGCCGAGTTCTTTTAACAGTTCTATGTCAACCATTTTGGTTCCTCATAAAATTGGCGTCTATATTTCTAACTTCTTATTTAATAGAAAGATGCCGTTTATCTCACCGCAAAGACGCAAAGGACGCAAAGTTTAAAGGTCCACTTACTATTCTTTATTATTTCATTTCAGGGATTAAGGAATTTTTTGAAACACAGTTGTTCAATCCCTAAACAGTTCTGCCTTTGCGTTCTTTGCGTCTTTGCGGTGAACCATTACATAAATAATATAAGTAACACGAAAAATCGTCAACTGTAATCAACACAGTGTCAACACAATGATCTTGATCTATCTTTCAAAAAATGATACCCCCAAAACATGATTACCATCATTGACTATAAGGCTGGGAATCTTACCAGTGTGGTGCGCGCGGTGAATCATCTCGGATTTGAATGCCGGGTGACGCGCAACGTGGGAGATATTCTGTCCGCTGAACGGATCATCTTCCCCGGGGTCGGGTCAGCGGGGCAGGCCATGGAAGACCTTGAGGATACGGGACTCGGGCAAACCATAAAGGAATTTTACGCGTCAGGCCGCCCATTTTTAGGAATCTGTCTCGGGACCCAGATCATTCTGGAAAAGAGCGAAGAGTTCAACACCACCTGCCTCGGTCTGATACGCGGCGAGGTGAAGCGATTTCCGGATCCGCTCCTTTCCGATACCGGAGAGCGGCTTAAAGTTCCCCATATGGGGTGGAACCGCATTGAACTCAAGAGGCCGCATCCTGTATTGAAAGGGATCTCCCCGGACAGCGAATTCTATTTTGTCCATTCATATTATCCGGCGCCCGCATCCGATGATATCGTGATCGGAACCACCTCTCACGGAATGACTTTCACGAGTATTTTAGGGCACGACAATATCATAGCGGCACAGTTCCATCCGGAAAAAAGCGGACGTCCGGGCTTGGCCATTTTGAAAAACTTCTGTCTTTGGGATGGAAAAGATGCTGAGTAAGCGAATTATACCCTGTCTGGATGTCAG
>JAUWMN010000152.1 GCA_030613165.1 Desulfobacterales bacterium | reverse complement strand
ACCCGGCCCAAAGGATCGGGTTTCCAAAATTCAAATGAAACTTTCAATTATCATCCCCACGCTCAATGAACAAAATGCACTGGAGAAAACTCTCAAGCGCTTAAGCACATCTTCCTCTGAAATCATTGTTGTGGATGGTGGCAGCAGCGACCATACCCCCGAAATAGCCCGTAATCATACCCCACATGTTCTGACCTGTAGCCCGGGCCGAGGCGTTCAGCAGGACACAGGAGCCCGGCACGCGCAAGGTGATACCCTGCTGTTCCTGCATGCCGACACCATACTTCCCCTGGGATTTCAGCATATGATAAAGCACGCACTGTCTGATCCAGGGGTCGTTTATGGAGCATTTCATTTAAGTATACATCCCCCTACACCCGGACTAAGGCTCATCGCATTTATGGCAAACCTTAGAACTCGTATTTTAAAAATTCCGTATGGGGACCAGGCCATTTTTATGCGGACAAGGGATTACTTTAAGGCCGGAGGTTTTCACAACCTGCCAATCATGGAAGATATTGATTTAGTATTCCGGTTAAATCGTATGGGACGGTTTAAACTTGCCCCAGGAAGTGTAAAGACATCGGCCCGGCGGTGGGAAAAGGAGGGAATAGTTTACACTACGATAAGGAATTGGTTGCTAATGATACGCTATTTGCTCGGAGCATCGTCTCACCGATTGCTCAGCCGATATTCTGACATTCGATAAAAAACCGGGGGCTCACCGCAGAGACGCAGAGGACGCAAAGTTTCAAATTTGATAGTATCGTACAAAGACGCTGCTGAGCCTTATCATAGATCATTGATCATCGGGCATTGGGGAATTACCAATAAAAAAATGACAAATGATAAATGAGAGTATTATCAAGTGACCACCCAGGAGAGTTAGGGACTTTGTACGATACTATCAAACTTCTTAACCTTTTTACTACTTCAAGTCTTTCTTTGCGTACTTTGCGTCTTTGCGGTGAATTATTAATGCCATGGCCATTTCCAATCCTCATCGATAAACTTCGATATAATCGACATACGAAACCGCTGACTCCCCCGTGTTGTCCGAATCATTCATAATGGCTATGCTTGTAGCAGAAGGGGGCTCCTCGCCAAACGCCCTTTGATAATCCTCCAATATATTAATTTCCTCAACTATCCAGACGCCCAAACGCGTCTCTCCCTGCTGGAGGGGAATCATCTTGGCTCGATCTGTATAGGGACTTGTTAAAATAGATTCCCCGTGTTCTCTGTTTGCCCAGATGTAATTGAGGCTGCTGTGTGGCGGATATTCACCATAGATTAACTTGGCCGTGTTATAGGTTATCTTCTCCCACAATCCTGCTTTTTTCGGATCGTACTTAAATATAATATAGACACGAATCGGATAATCGTCACCTTTTTTTGTCTTGGCATTTCCATTTTTGTATATATTTTCTACTTTCCATCTCCATCGCACCTTTGGAAACTCATATACGTTGAATTCATTCTTGTAAATGAGGCCGGACGCGGACGCCTTGCTCTCTGCTTTCAAGTAGCTCTCTTCACCCTTAGACTCCACAGTATATGTGGAATGTTCTTCTATTTTCGGAAAGTGCAGAGGCTTCCAATTATTCAGGTCGTCAAAGTCTTCTACAAAGAGACTGTGCTTCTCTTGGGCTGATGCCGCGGCCGGCAACAAAACAACAAGCACAAAAAGAGCAGCCATAGCCGTTCGTGCATAAGAATGCATAGAATACCCCCAATTCACATCAAGTGTCTAAAGTCCCCTCGCCAGCCACCACCCAAAGAGCCGTTTGACGAAAGGTGTAAGACGGGTGCGGTTATAGGCATCTCCCGCTTGCTTGATCGCTTCCGCCTGGGTGGGATACGGGTGGATCACATTCGCAATGCTCCCCAATCCCACATTTCCCGCCATTGCTACGGAGATCTCACTGATCATGTCCCCGGCATGCCGGGCTACAATCGTTGCGCCAAGTATCTGGTCGGTCCCCTTTTTTACATGCACCTTGACAAACCCTTCAGCCTCCCCATCCAGAACGGCACGGTCCACCTCATTCAGAGATTTGACAAAAGTGTCAACCTGAATCCCCTTTTCCTCTGCATCCTTTTCATACATCCCCACATGGGCAATCTCGGGATCAGTATAAGTACACCACGGAATGGTTAAAGCGCTCGCTTTTTTGCTTCCCAAAAAGAGCGCGTTCTGAATGACGATTCTGGCGGTGGCATCAGCGGTATGGGTAAATTTATACTTCAGGCAAATATCGCCTGCGGCAAAGATCCGACGATTCGTCGTCTGGAGACGGTCATTCACGACGACACCCGTTCTCTTGTCGTACTCGACACCGGCTTTCTCAAGATCCAAGTTGTCAACGTTTGGGACGCGCCCTGCCCCTACCAGGATTTCGTCTACAGCCACGGCATCCTGCTTTCCTTGATATTCAACATGGATTATTTTTTCGTCTCCCCTTCGTTCAACGCGTTTGATGGAACATTCGAGTATCAAGCGTATACCTTCGCGGATAAAGGTCTGCTGTATAATTTCCGCCGCATCCCCATCCTCCCGATCGAGGATATGAGCATTAATGTGCAGAAGGACCACCTCACACCCGAGGCGCTGAAAGGTCTGGGCCAATTCGCAACCAATGGGGCCGCCGCCGATGACCGCAAGTCGTCTCGGACGCTCGGTCAGAGAAAAGACTGTTTCATTGGTGAGGTAACCGGCCTCGGCCATCCCCTCAATGGGAAGTTGGGCCGCCCGAGCGCCTGTGGCGATCACTGCCTTTTTGAAGCAGAGAGTTTTCCCTTCAACCTCCATTGTATCAGGGCCTGTGAAACGACCCTCACCGAGGAATAGGTCCACACCAAGTTCCCGGAAGCGTTTTGCCGAATCATGGTGGCTAATGCTCGCCCTCAAGCGCCTCATCCGTTCCATAACAGCGCCAAAATCGACTTCAACACCATCCACGTGAATACCGAACTCCCGGGCAATGCGAATATCCGCGGCAACCCTGGAGGAACGAATAATCGCCTTTGAGGGTACGCACCCCACATTGAGGCAGTCTCCTCCAAGGAGGTGTCGTTCCACGAGCGCCACCTTTGCTCCGAGACCGGCCGCGCCTGCCGCGGTAACCAAACCTGCGGTACCAGCGCCTACTACCACCAAATTATAGCGCTGGGCGGGCTCCGGATTCTTCCAGTCTGCCGGATGAACATTGGAAACCGTAACCGCGTTGTGTTCATCTTCCGGCAGTATTCTTACCGGTTCAGCCATTGGGTATCTCCTTTCCATTCCTCTCGTAACCGTTTATCTCTCCTTTTCTTTCAGCCTACCCCGGGCATACCTGATCAAGATGGCCAGAACAATACCTGCCGCGACCACACCTCCGATTAATCCCCAGGGGACACGTCCTTCAGCAATGCCTTTGGTAACCGCATCCGCCCCCACTACATAGAGAATAGTGCCTGGAATCATACAGAGCCACGACCAGAATACGTAGGTCCAAAAAGGAACTTTTGTAAGGCCAAAACCATAATTGAGGAGATTAAAAGGAAAGATCGGCACAAGTCGTGTCAGTGCCACAATAATAGCCCCGTGTTCTCCTGTCATCTGGTCAAGCCGTCGAAATGTTTCCTTGGTAGAAAGCGAACGGGCAACAGCATCCCGGGCAAAATAGCGTGCTATCAAAAAGCAGAGCGATGCTCCCAGCGTAGAAGCTATACTAACAAGGATTACCCCCACGATTGATCCAAACAGCGCTCCCGCGGCAACGGTGAGCGCTGAACCGGGCAGCGCGGCAATAACCGCGATAACGTAGAGCAGCACGAATACGAATGGCCCCCAGGCCCCCAATGTCTCTATCCAATGGCGCAAGGCGCCAAGGCGCTCACCCACGCCAAATACCCTGGCCAGAACAATGATCGAGAGAAGTATCCCTATAAGGAGTACCGGCCTCCACCAGCCTGATTTGGCGCCTTTCTCGTCTGATCGTACGCCCTGGTCCGTAGTGTCTGTATCGTTCACCTGCTTTTCCATTAGATAACGTGCTCCTTGAATACTAAGGTCTCGCCACGGCATGCATATCTTCTTCCAAAGACTCATGCATGACATTGGATTCAGTGCTGTAAAATTTTGATGGCCCCGATAGGACCCCCCATTCCGCCTCTTTGAATACCGTCCGGCATTCCTGCACCGTCATCCCCCGCTTATCTTCGGTCTTCTCTTCAGTATCTCGTGGATTTGAACCTGATTCCGCCCATAGCAAATTAGCTCCGGCCGCGGCGCCCACAACGTTTGGCTCATGTGTGCAATTTCCTGAAATATCGTAACCAAGCGCCAATCTCACCACCGCGAGAATCTGGGCCATCTTTGCCTCACTCACAATATCGTATTGTGCCAGGGCTGTATTCGGTATGGGTATTCGCCTGGCAGAACCACTGTAGACCGGTTTTGCTTCCCGTGTGATGATCGTCTTTTCTACCAGCTCCTCTATTGTATGTTCGCTTCCAACCGGTTCCACACAGGTGCCGAGAAGTAATCCGGCCTCCTTGGCATTCCTGAACGTCTCAAGTCGCCTCTCCGGAGCAATAGTCGTGTCCCGGCCTTCACCCAATCTGACCGCGTGATAAATGCCCACAAACCCAGCGTCTTTTAACTGTCGGGCTTCTTTTTCGCTGAAGTCCCCCACGTTGGCGACAAGCACTGTTTCAGGTCTCAAGGATTTTCTGATTTCTCGAGACATTTCGATGAACTTTTCAAAAGAGTACTCGGCGGTCGTCATGACATAAATCGCATTTGCTCCATCTGACTCAAACTGCCTTGCACGATCCACAACTTCCCCAACTGATAACTCAACACGCTCTGTAAAAACCTTATTTCTCGCCGCAAAGGCGCAAAAGAGACAATTACGCGGACAGGGCGCGATATTCAGCCCCACCTGAGCATGCACTTCCGCCATTCCTTTGCATGCATCCGTACTCATCTGACGGGCTACCGCTTGTATCATGGCAGACCCGGGTGAGAAGAGACGGACAGAGAACAGGGCGGCAATTTCCTTCCCGGTAAGCTCTTCGCCACCTAAGGATTTTTC
>JAUWMN010000267.1 GCA_030613165.1 Desulfobacterales bacterium | reverse complement strand
GGAAGAGCCGATGCGGCGCTTGCCATAAAGGTTGTGGCGAGTCTTTTGGGGCTGGACTTTGTTCCCCTTCGCTGGGAGCGTTATGATCTGCTGATTTCCAAGGACAGATTTTTTGAACAGGGGGTCCAGCTTTTTGTGGGTCTGCTCCATGAAGCTCCCTTCCGAAAGTTGGCCAAGGAACTGGATGGCTATGATCTGAGTTTGTGTGGCAAGATGGTATTCCCGCAACAATCGGAACGGAATACGGAGGAATGAACAATGACGAAATTTGCGAGTCCGCTAAAAAGCGTACTATTTATTGTCTTACTGGTCACAGGTCTCCTTTCTCCTTTTTCTGCGGGCGCCGAACCTGAAGGAAAGCTCATAATCTTCCATGCCGGCAGTCTTACAGTTCCGTTTGCTAAGATGGAAAAAGAGTTTGAGGCACGACATCCTCATGTGGATATTATTCGTGAGCCTTCTGGAAGCAGGAGGTGCGCCCGGAAGATTTCTGATCTGAAAAAGCCTTGCGATATAATGGCCTCGGCCGACTATACTGTTATCGACAATCTCCTCATCCCAAAATATGCCGAATGGAATATCCGCTTTGCGACCAATCGAATGGTATTGTGTTATACGGATCACAGCAGGTATGCTGAGGAAATTACTCCTGAAAATTGGTATGACATTCTGCGCCGAAAAGATGTGATCTGGGGCCATTCTGAACCTAACATTGATCCGTGCGGTTATCGAGCGTTAATGGTGCTGCAGTTGGCGGAAAAATACTACGAAAAACCCGGGCTTTATCAAAAACTTATCGCCAATCGCCCTAAAGAGAACATCCGGCCCAAGGCGGTTGAGCTGGTCTCTTTATTAAAAACAGGACATATGGACTATGCGTGGGAATACAGGTCAGTGGCCGTCCAGCATGGGCTGAAATTTATTGAGCTTCCGGATCAAATCAACCTGGGAAATTATAAGTTCAACGATTTTTACAAACAGGCCGTGGTAAAGGTGTCAGGCTAAAGACCGGGCACGTTTGAATTCAAACAGGGTAAATCGTGTACATACGGAATCACTCTGATAAAGAATGCGCCCAACAGAGACGCGGCAATTTTGTTCCTGGAGTATATGTTGAACAAAAATGGCGGGTTGAAGGTACTTAGTCAGATGGGACAGCCCCCTTTTGTTCCGGGCCGGGTTCCCACAGAGGCCATGAAAAGAAAGCTTCCTCCATCGCTTCAAGGGTTGGTAGAGGTAAAATAGGATACGAGTGTGAAAACAAGCAAAGAGACCTTTTACTGGCTGGCCGTGTTGTGCGGCGTAATCATCATGGCTTTTATTGTCATCCCTCTTGCTGAAGTGATCACGCAGCCGTCCTGGAAGGATCTTGTCGACACCTTAAAAGACAGAGATGTAATAAGGTCGATCTGGTTGAGCATATACGCCTCGGCAATTGCCGCCGGCATCTCTCTTGTGTTAGGGACTCCTTTTGCCTATCTGCTGGCCCGCAGGGAATTCTTTGGAAAGAAATTGATCGAAAGCATGGTTGATCTTCCTATCATGATCCCTCATCCCGTGATTGGTATCGCGATATTAAGCGTTGCGGGGCAAAACCACTGGCTGGGGAGTATGATGCAGGAGATAGGCATTCGAGTAATGGGTTCGGTCACGGGAATAGTAGCAGTGATGACATTTGTGGGGATGCCGTTTTATATCAACGCGGTGAAAAACGGTTTCCAGAGTATCCCTCAGCGTCTGGAACATGTGTCTCGCAGCCTGGGGGCTTCGATGACCGGCACGTTTTTTAGGATCACCCTTCCACTTGCATGGCGGAGTATCCTGGTCGGTATGATCATGTGCTGCGCCAGGGCGATTAGCGAATTCGGCGCAATAGTTATTATAGCCTATCATCCCATGGTTGCTCCGGTCATGATTTACGAACGCTTTGAGGCATATGGGTTAAAGTATTCTCAACCCATGGCGGTATGGCTTATAGTAGTCTGCCTCTTTTTGTTTTTCATGTTGCGATTGGTTTCCGTGCGTAAGGGCAAATATTGATTAATCCGCAGATTACGCAGATGACACAGATTACAAAAAACGTTTACCGCACCGCAAAGACGCAAAGAACGCAAAGGAAGACCTAATGCAAAAGCCTCTTGCAGTGTCTTATAAATAAAGGGGTAGATTTGTAAATATTTACTGGAAGTAATTGCCAATGGGCTTTGAAACTTTGCGCTCTTTGCGTCTTTGCGGTGAACTAAATTATAAATAGCGATATGATTACTACAAAGAATATTTCTGTTACCTTTCCGGCATTTTCGTTAAAAGATATCGATCTTACGATCGACGAGGGGGAGTTCTTTATCCTTTTGGGGCCGACCGGGGCAGGGAAGACAGTACTTTTAGAGGCGATCGCCGGGCTGATTCCGGCTCAGAACGGGCGCATAACGATTGCCGGACATGATGTCACGGACCTACCCCCTGAAAAAAGGGGGATCGGGATCGTTTACCAGGATTATGCGCTCTTCCCTCACCTTTCCGTACTGGAAAATATCCGCTACGGTCTTCACTTCCATAAAATAAATAAGCACGCAAGCGAGATCCGCTTAAGTAGACTCCTGGAACAATTAGGTCTTGGCAACCTAATTCATCGCTCCATAGAACACCTGAGCGGCGGCGAAAAGCAGCGGGTTGCGCTTGCGCGTTCTCTTATGGTCGCGCCGTCTATATTGCTGTTAGATGAACCGCTAAGCGCCCTTGATTCGAATTTCAGGGAAGATCTCCGCAAGGAGCTGAAACGACTGCAACAGGAAACAAAGATAACCTTTTTCATGGTAACGCATGATCTTGTTGATGTAATGTGCCTGGCCGACCGGGTCGCGATTATCAATAATGGCCGTATAGAGCAGGCAGGAACAGTTCCGGATCTTTTTCAACGTCCGCATACCCCTTTTGTCGCGGAATTCGTCGGAATGAAGAATGTATCGCCGGCAACGTTTAACACAAATAAAGCCTTTTTAGGAGATATTGTCCTTGATTTGAAGGAGGCTC
>JAUWMN010000245.1 GCA_030613165.1 Desulfobacterales bacterium | reverse complement strand
CTGTTCCGTCATTATGATCACAAAAACGACCGGCCTCTCCGAAACTCTTCCCCGCAGAGGACAAGAGGGAGAAAAATAACAAAAACAGACCTATCCCGCTATAGATTCGGACATGGGACATCGTTTCACCGTCAGTGCGAGACCTTTGCATAATGCGACATTTTTTTGTCAGGCAAGGAAGGGGAAAACCTTAACCAGAGGAATACATTGAGTATTTCGAGGATTAAGTTTTGAAGCCTGACGCTGCATCACGGAAAAATGGCAGTTATGCAAAGGTCTCAGCGCTATTTTAGAAAAAATCGGTGATACTCCTCTTCCTTAAGGTGCCTTTTGAGAATCCCGAGTATATAATCGATCACTTCCCTGATCTCATCATCGCTTAATCTTTTTGCCAGGATCTGCATCAATTCATCATCTGTAAACTTTTGAAGATAAGCAATCAAAGACTTTTCATCGGTCTCCCGGTCCAATCCGAATACAATTTTGCCTTCATCATAGGTGTTTACAAAATCATGTGAGTGTTTTCCCATCCAAGAACTCCAATTCGTATGTTTAATACGTAATCGTCCTATATGTTTATTATTGGAGGAACTGTTTTAATTGTCAAGAAAGAAGATATTTGTTAAGATGCGGTTAGTGTTCGTCCAGTAATGGTAGATTTTGACCCAAGACAAGGCCGCACAAAGGTTTTCTACAGGAGGCGTAGTCCCGCCAGGGCGGGACGGAGAACGCAGTATTGGGACAAAAGATGCCGTTAGTGGATGAACACTATTTAGGAGGTGAGACCAATAACAGAACTGGAAAAAATTATTATTAAAGCAACGGCTAACCTTGATGATCTTTATCCATTTTGGAGCTTTGCTCCAAAAAGTGAAATAATGGATGCCCTGATTGATCCAATGAAAGCGTTTGTCACCACCACCAAGATCGACAACAGATATCTTAATGATATTATTAGACTTTGGAAAGAACATCCTGAGAAAGTCGACGTACTGCCCGTACACGCCTATGAGATTACCGTAACATTGGACGACAAGACAGCTTACTACATCGGCGAGAACGGCAATCATCTACTAATCGCGGCAAGATTTCTGCGAAAACAAAATATTCGGGCGGAACTTCAAAATGTTGACTATGGCTCCTTAACCATTACATGGGGGCTGTGGCACGATAAAGAAGATGGTTGGTTTTGCGTCCCAAAAGATACAAGTCTGTACGAAAGGACTTTACCGCTATATAAGATACCAGACAAAAGAACATTGAAAAGACTATGCGAACTCGGATTTAAGGAAGGCTGGTAGGATTGGCGGAAGCAAATGTATGGATACTGTCTAAGATTCCATTGATAAAAGCGCCTGATTCTTTAGCGCCGTATTTTTTCCCGAGATTCACCGCTTCATTGATGGAAACCTTGAAAGGGATGTCGTCACAAAAGAGGAGTTCAAAAACCGCGATTCGTATAATATTACGATCAACACGCGACATCCGGCTTATTTTCCAGTTGCTTGAAAAGCGTTCTATAAATTTATCTATCTCGTTCTTATGCTGCAAGACTCCTTCCACTAAACGAGAAAAAAAAGGCCTCGCGCTCTTGGACACCTCAAAATTGTTGCAAAACAACTCTACCACATCAATGGAATTGTTTTCGTTAAAATCTAATTGAAAAAGCGCTTGCAACGCAAGTTCTCTTGATCGCTGTCGAGATTTCACTCTTTATTCACTCAGTCTCTCTACCAAATTTGCCATCTCCATAGCTGCAACCGCAGCGCTCCAACCTTTATTGCCTGCCTTTGCCCCGGCTCGTTCTATGGCTTGCTCTAATGTGTCAGTAGTAATAACACCAAATGTAATCGGAACACCAGTTTCAAGGGATGCCTGCGCGATCCCTTTTGCTGCTTCAGAGCTCACATATTCAAAATGAGGCGTCGCCCCTCTAATGACCGCTCCCAAACAGATAATAGAATGATAGCGCCCTTTTTCAGCCATCTTCTTAGCAATCAGCGGAAGTTCGAATGCCCCCGGAACCTTGACAATGTCAATATCTTCATCCTTCCCTCCGCTCCTGACAAGAGCGTCAACAGCCCCTCCCACCAGGCGGTCACTAATAAAATCGTTGAACCTGCTCACAATCAAGCAGAACTTTTTCCCCGCAGCTGAAATCTGTCCTTCGTAAGTCTTCGGCAGTGTACGTGTACCCCGAGTCATTTGTCATTGGTCATTGGTCATCTGTCATTGGTCATTGGTCATCTGCCATTGATAAATGATAAATGCCAGATGCCAGATGTTCGTCTATTCTCTGTCTTCTGTCCTCTGTTCTCTGATTTCTGTCCTCTGTTTTTACTTAATACTCAACACATGTCCCATTTTTTTCTTTTTGCATTGCAGGTAATCCTTGTTGTATTCATTATACGGGATCTCGATCGAAACCTGTTCCACGACACTGAGTCCATAACCTTCAAGTCCCACGATTTTCTTGGGATTATTGGTTATAAGTCGCATCTTGCGTATCCCGAGATCGACCAGGATCTGGGCGCCGATCCCATAGTTGCGCAAATCAGGTTTAAACCCTAAAGATTCGTTGGCCTGGACAGTATCCTCACCCTGGTCCTGCAAGGCATAAGCTTTTATCTTGTTTACAAGGCCGATCCCCCGACCCTCCTGACGCACGTAAAGAAGCACGCCGGCGCCTTCTTCTTCAATCATCTTCATGGCGGTCTGGAGCTGGCCCCCGCAATCACATCGCAGAGAGCCAAAAACATCTCCGGTAAGACACTCGGAATGGACCCTAACAAGTATAGGCTTTTCCGGATCGATCTCACCTTTTATCAGGGCTATATGGAGAAAATCATCCACATCATTCTCATAAACAATAATATTGAATTCTCCGGCGTAACCTGTTGGAATCTTTGTGGAAGCTACACGATGAACAAAAGATTCCTTGCGCATCCGGTATTCGATCAGGTCAGCGACTGTACATATGCCGATATTATGTTCTTCAGAAAACTTTTTAAGATCCGGCATCCTCGCCATTGTCCCGTCTTCTTTCATAATCTCACAGATTACACCCGCGGGAGCCAATCCGGCAAGCCGGGCAAGATCCACGGATCCCTCTGTCTGGCCGCTTCGTACTATTGTCCCCCCGCGGCGGGCGCGAAGCGGAAATACATCCCCGGGTTTTGCCAGATCGCCTGGCCTGGCATCTTCCGCGACCGCTGTAAGAATGGTCGTGGCACGATCCGCGGCGGATATTCCTGTTGTTACCCCGCGGCGGGCCTCAATCGATACAGTAAACGCGGGCCCAAACTGGGAAGTGTTGTCATCCACCATCATTGAAAGACCCAAAGCATCAACTTTATCCGGTATCAGAGACAAACAGATCAAGCCTCTTCCATACCTGGCCATGAAATTGATCGCCTCGG
>JAUWMN010000070.1 GCA_030613165.1 Desulfobacterales bacterium | reverse complement strand
TTGTGCAACCCACCACATGAAAAAGGTGGCGTTTGAAAAGTCTTACTTAATAGACAAAACAGACGATGGGGGTGTGGCAATTTTTCAAACTACCTATTCTCATGCTATCCATGCTCAGCCGCCTGACGATGGGAAGTTGAGAGAATTAAACAGTGAGTATTTCTGGCTGACAGTCAAAAATCAACACCTCATACCTCGACCCGAAGCATGGGAAAAATCCCCTCTACCCTACAGTAAAATCTACTCTGTCTCTTAGAGACCCCTCTATTTTTTCCCAATTGTCTCACTTTGTAATGCCAATAAGCCGATAACATCGATAATGACTGACGACCTATCAAATAATCATACAGACATCTTCACTTTTCAAAAGGAGCTCCTGTCACATAGAAACGGATTCGTGACTTATAACGTAAAGCGGATAAGGGAAATGATCCGCTACTTTTCAAAGCGCACACTCGATCTGTTCTATGCTGTCCCTTTCCTGCTTCACGTAAATTCCCTCCGCTTACCCGGCTATGTGGCGGACGAGAATGTGCCATGCGGAATCTATAGATTTCATCAAACCGGCCTCTGGGAGATCACAAAAAAATTTTTTAGGGTAACCCCCCGGGAAATACGGTATATCCTGCCCAGGTCCTATTCTATTCATGCACTTTATCTTATGGGAAGTTTAGGAACTATAGGTCAAACAGGCTACTCTGATCTTGATTACTGGATCTGCGTTGACAGTACCGCGATCGAAGAAAAAAAATTCACGCTCCTTAAACAAAAAATAAGGCTCATTGAAAAATGGGGTAAAGAGAATTTTGAGCAGGATATCAATTTCTTCGTTATGGACATAAACAAGATAAAGAACAACGACTTCGGCCGGATCACCGAAGATAGTTCAGGTAGCGCCCAAAAAAGCCTACTCAAAGAAGAATTCTATCGTACCTTTATTCTCATTGCAGGCAAAATGCCTTTCTGGGCTGTCTTGCCCCCCCGGCTTACTGATAAAGAGTATTTTAAATCCATTGATATGACAAACCGGATTAAAAACATAAACTTCTTCGTTGATGACTATATAGACCTCGGCAACCTTTCGGCTATATGCAAGGAAGAATTTTTGGGGGCCTCACTCTGGCAATGTTTTAAGGCGAGTTCCGATCCAATAAAGTCCATAATCAAGACTTCACTCCTGGTAGAACACTTCTTTACGGATGATCAGGGACTTCTGCTCTGCGATAAGATCAAGCAAGGATTTCAGCAAGATCATGTTGAAGACAAGACAATAGACCCATATTTGCTTGTCTTTGACCACGCCTTACATCTTTACGAAATCCTTGAAGATAAAGCGGGGCTTGATTTGATCAGGCAATGCATTTTTCTGCGTATAAACGGGATGGTCCTTCTGAGGAGCCGTTTGACAGAGGGTCCGAAAAAGGCCTTACTTGAAAAGTTTATAATAGAATGGAAATGGGACAGCGAAAAGATTAACCGCATGAAATCGTATGAACATTGGTCGGAAGCAGAAAAATTAGCCTTTGAAGACAAGATCCTGGAAAAAATATCGTTTCTCTTTGAATTACTCCAGAATGGTTTACACAATGACCAACTTCCCAGCTTTAATATGACACCAGCGGATCTAACAGCACTAAAAAATAAGATACGCGCCTGTTTTCAACAAAGACCGGGAAAGATTCCGAGGTGCTCAACATATCTCAAAAAGATAGCCACAGAGTCGGGCTATGTAATTTCTCAACAAATGGAAGAAAATAACACAAGCAAATGGCTCCTGTCCCAGGGAAGCCTGTCCGATCAGAAAAGCAATCGGGGCATACTCTATTCCTCCCATAGGTTGATACCTGTCCTGGGTTGGCTTATCGCGAATCGCCTTTGCACAGATGTTTCATCAGTATATTTCTGGTCCCATCAAGGGGCCATAAGTCAAATCCAGGGACAAAAGCTCCTCAAACAACTATATGATTTTTTTGAAAGCAAAACAGCGGACCAAAGGGAAACCTCTCTATCATTGCAAAATATAAAAATGTTCATAGCGATAAACACCGAGGTATCATCCAGCCAGGACACCCTCTGCCACGTGGACTATCTCATACAAAACACGTGGCAAGAGCTATTTCATCATGAGATGGACCTGGCCCCCATTGAAAATGACCACCAAAAGTGTTATCAAGTTATGTCAGACATACAATTTTTCTTGCCGGACTTTAGTCACACAAAGGGAGCTTACAGAATCTATTCCCGCTGGAAGCGGCTCGAAACCGAGGTCGCCAAGTCAGTAGAAGGTTTTCTCAAGGCATCCTCTTCCAGCGAGCTTATTGCCGAACAAATAGAGGAAGAGCCTGACGTGTCCGTTTTTCAGAAGGGGAAAAAGAATATTATATTGGACACATTTTGAATTCCGTCCTTCCGGAAATGGTAGATTTTGTCCCAAGACAAGGCCGCACACCCCGCCTGGGCGGGGCTACCACAGGCGCAGTCCCGCCAGGGCGGGACGGAGAACGCAGTATTGGGACAAAAGATGCCGCTTCCGGATGGACGGTACAGGGGAATGACACATGGAAGACATCACCTATCTTATCGTTGATAGTGAGGGAGAGTCCAAACAAAACCTGGTAAATGCCCTAAGCTATCTCAAGTGTAACAGGGTCTTCACGGCAAACCACGGAAACGAGGCCTGGTCTATCTTAAATATGAGAAAAAAGGTCGGCTGCGTAATCTCTGCATGGGATATGCCTAACATGAGCGGCATCGCCCTTCTCAGGATTGTCAGGGCCTCGGACCTTTTTTCTGAGCTTCCTTTTTTCCTGGTAACAGAGGAGATAACCCGTGGACAAGTCATAGAGGCAGGCGAAGCAGGCACTACAGGGATAATTATTAAACCATTTACCATGGAGAACTTCAAAAACAAGATCGACTCTATGCAACAACTCCGTCAGGAATTCGCCAATCTCGAATCACAGAAACACCTTGAAAAAGCAAAATTGTTTCTCGATTCTGAAGATTGGGATAAGGCGTTGTCTGAATTCAAAAAGGTCCTTGACTACACCGAAAATGCCGAGGTCTATTACAATGTAGGATATATAAAGACATCCCAGGGAAACTACGAAGAAGCGCTCATAGCTTTTAGAAAGGCCACGCAGATCAACAACGCGTTCGCAAAGGCATACAGGGGGATGGGCGAAGCGTACAAAAAGCTGGGGAGAACAACAGAGGCCGAAGAGAACCTGCAAAAAGCCGCGGAAATCTACATGAACAAACAGATGGACGAAAACGCGGAACAAGTACTCAATGAAATTCTCAAGATCAACCCAAACACTGTCAATGTCTTCAACAGCTTGGGGATTCTTTACCGCAAACAGGGTAGATGTAAAGACGCCCTTATGCAATACCAAAGGGCACAGAAGGTCGACCCGAATGAAGAAAAGATTCTTTACAATATTGGAAGATGTTACGTTGAGATGAAGGACTTAAAAAAGGCAAAAGAGGCCTTTTCGCAGGCCTTAGAACTCAATCCCGATTTTGAAGAAGCCAAACAGATCTTAAAAGCCTTAGAGATAGGCATCTTTTAATAACCATGGATCTGTTAGCCCCGGCCGGTACCGTAGAATCATTTTATGCCGCAGTTGAAAATGGCGCCGATGCCATATATCTGGGGCTGAAAAACTTTAGCGCCAGGGCCTATGCCAAAAACTTTACCGTTAAGGAGCTTGCCCTCCTCCTTCCCTACGCCCGCAAGAAAAAAGTAAAAATCAACATTGCCCTTAATTCGCTTGCCAAAGAGAGTGAGCTTCCGGAAGCGATCCGTACACTTGCCGTAATTAATGAGCTTAGGCCGAATGCGGTAATCATCCAGGACCTTGGCATCTATCACCTGATAAAGTCACACTTTCCCCGCCTGAACATTCACGGAAGCGTCCTTATGACCGTACACAATTCTCTTGGCGCCCGGCAATTATATAATATGGGCTTTAAACGGGCCGTTTTAGCCCGGGAGATGTCATTTAAAGAGATTGCCGCTGTGAGCAAATCGTGCCCCATCGAACTGGAAACCTTTGTGCACGGGGCGCTATGCTACTCTTATTCCGGGCTCTGCCTTTTCAGTAGTTACTTAGGGGGACGGGGGAGCACTCGTGGACGATGCACCCAACCGTGCCGTCGCCGTTACAAAGCGGGAAAGCGAGCCGGTTATTTCTTCTCCCCCAGCGATCTTTCAGTTATTGACTTCCTCCCGGAGCTAAAAAAATTAGGAATCAAGGCGATCAAGATAGAAGGACGAATGCGAAGCGCGACATATGTAGCCTCGGTTGTCAAGGCGTATAGACTGGCGCTCGACTCCCTGGGAACGGATAATTCGACGGCAATTGACCAGATGAAAAAGCTTTTGCAAGATTCAATGGGACGCCGTCTTAGCGCTGGATTTTATACGCCCGTAAGTCACAAGAATATCCTGGCGCCCAACATTTCAGGCAACATAGGACAATTCCTCGGCAGAGTAACGGGAGAGGCTAAAAACAGAATAACCATATGCATTAAAGACGCACTCTCTGTAGGAGATAGAATTAGAGCGCATTTCCCTGAAACCGACGAACGTAAGTCCGCAACACTCCGGGGGTTGGCAATTGAGAAAAAAACCGCGACAACTGCCAAAGCCGGTCAAACCGTCACTCTCACCCTTCCTTTCCACTGCCCCCCGGGCACCGCTCTTTTCAAGGTGGACCGCACTTCTTCGGAAATCAATCTTGCTCCTAAAAAAATATGGGAAATGATAAAAAAAAGCGTCTATACTCCACGAATGCCAAAGGCTATTTCAAACGCAAAAATCGAAAAGATCCTTTCCTCCTGCAAGGGCCAAAAACATCCTGGCAAAAAGCCGATGGAAACATTATCGTTCCGGTTCAATCTCACACAACATATCCCTGATACCAGACCATTAGCCGGCCACCGGATTATAATGAAGCTTACCAAAAACGAGTGGCCCCGTTTTTCAAAGACGCTCTCTGTATATCAGAGACGGAAGGAATCAATCTGCTGGTCACTCCCTCCGATTATATACGAAAAAGATATCCTTTTTTTCCAAAAACTGATTGCTCAACTTTTAAAAAAAGGATTTCACAACTGGGAAATCACAAATCTGGGGCATCTGCAATTTTTTAAAAAATCCAAGGTTACACTCCAGACAGGGCATCAAATCAATCTCCTGAACAGCTGTGCCTTTACGGCTGCGGGAAGGATGGGGATAGCCTTCGGTGTTGTTTCGATAGAAGCAGACCGCCATGATATAAAAGGTCTTCTTCAAAAACATCCTCTTGCAAAACCGGTAATTACCATTTACGGGCATCCGCCTCTTTTTACCTCGCGCTTGATCCCAAAGGGGCTCAAACACGGCCAAACGATTGTAAGCGCGCGACAAGAACGATATAGACTTTCAATTGTGGACAACATCAGTTATCTTGTCCCGCAACGACCGTTTTCTTTAGTCCCTTTTCAAAAAGAACTAAAAACGATAGGATGTAGCAATTTCATCATAGATCTCTCCCATGAGGCAAAGCCTATGGTTACTTTCGCCAATATTTTGAACAAAAAGTATATGCGAAACTGCTCGCATTTCAATTACAAAAGAGGGTTGCAGTGAAAGAGCAGGGGGCGGGGGTCAGAAGTTAGAAGTCAGAGGTTAGAGGTCAGAGGTCAGAGGTCAGAGGTCAGAGGATTAGAAAATAACAAGTTACAATGAAATTATCAAAAATTTTTATTGATACTACAGTTTCGGACCTTCCCATTGTCCGCGAAATCTGTAAACGATATCCGAATACTCCACAGCATACAGTTCCCGACGTCACTGCCGTATATGATGCCGTCCGGCAATCAAAAGAACCTATCTCAGAAGGTAAACGCACTCTTTTTCTTACAAAAAACAGGGGACCTTTTCTCCGCCCCTGCCCGGGTACCCGGTCATACATCTGTTGCGGTTACCACATACTCCACATCGGGACCTTCTGTTCCATGGATTGCGCCTACTGTATCCTGCAGGCATATTTTAACCCTCCGGTGCTCCAACTCTTTGTCAATCACGACGACATGTTTTGCGAACTCGATTCACTCATATCCGGGTCTAATAGTTTTCATAGAATCGGAACAGGTGAATTCACCGACAGTCTTATATGGGAATCCGCCCTTCCTCTTGCTGAAATCCTGATTTCCCGCTTTGCCTCACAAAACCGCGCTGTCTTGGAACTCAAAACAAAAACCGTAGCCATAGACGATCTTGCCCCTCTTTCACACAACCGGAAAACCATCCTGGCCTGGTCTCTGAACACCCCTGCCGTTATCAAAAAAGAAGAACGCCGTACCGCAACACTCGAGGCAAGGTTGAATGCAGCGGCCCGATGCCAAAAGTGGGGATACCCCCTTGCGTTCCACTTTGACCCTTTAGTCATCTACGATGGATGGGAAGAAGACTACCAGAAGGTCATTGCTCGCCTTTTTGAATCAATTGACCCCCAAAACATTGTCTGGATCAGCCTCGGAACCTTCCGGTTCATGCCTTCCTTAAAGCCGATCATCAAAAAGCGCTTTCCTGATTCTAAAATTATTTATGGGGAGTTTATACAGGGTCTGGACAAAAAAATGCGCTACTTTAAGCCGTTGCGCATCGAGATCTACCGCAAAATGGCAGAATGGATAAAACAGCGAGCGCCGGAAGTATGCCTCTATTTTTGCATGGAAGATGAAGAGGTATGGCAGAAGGTGCTCGGTTTTCTCCCTGAAGAAAGAGGCGGGCTTTCGAAAATGCTGGATGAAAGCGCGGCAAAGCACTGTGGGTTAGATATTATTTGATCCACCCGCACTGTCCTGAGACGATTTTTCCATTCTCGATTTTGATTGACTCTCATGGTCTTGTTCAAATCGAGGAGCGAAGCGACGAGAAATCTTATTATAAAACAAATAGTTAAAGATTTCTCCCTGCGGTCGAAATGACAAATTCGTTGAATCCGACTTTTTACGAAATCATCAAAAGAAGCCCTGTAAAAGCCCGATGGCCCTATCATCTTGCTGCCTGTATGTAAACAGCTCACCGTTCAAGGCGCTTCCCGGATTATTGCTTGACATGCCCCATGGCAATATGTAAAATTTAAATTTTGTGTTATTTGTGTTAAAAGACTGGGCGCGCTAAGTTAGTTTTTCAAATTCTCCCAATCAATGAGACCTTTTAAAAACGGCAGTTTTGCAAAGGTCTCTACCTACCTTATCTGGGTAAGATAGGAGGCTGTCCGAGAATTCTGATCCTACTACAAAAGCGTGAGAAACGGCCCAAATTTCCGCAAGTTTTCGTCAAATAGGCCTGCTATTCTCCTCAAATTTGCGA
>JAUWMN010000042.1 GCA_030613165.1 Desulfobacterales bacterium | reverse complement strand
AAGCGGACGGGGTGTGTGCCCCGCTCAGAAGTCAGCCTTGAGCCTTAAATCGTTAAGCCCAAGCAACTTTAGCATTAAAGTTTTTATTTCGTGTTTTCGTGATTAGCTTTTTACGCCAACAAACCATTAAACCCAAGCAACTCAATATATGAAAAAGAGATTTTCATCCATAACAAATGAAAAACTATTTGCCACATCGCTGCTTGTACCATGCATTGCCTTTGTTTGTATATTCGCATTTTATCCTATCCTTTATTCCTTTTTTCTAAGCCTCCACAGGATAATCCTCGGCCTCCCGTCCATCGGGCAACCATTTATCGGACTTGAAAACTACAAAGAACTGTTGCACGACAGGATTGCGCTACGCTCGCTAATAACTACATTTGCATTTGTCTCTGTTTCCACTTTCCTTGAGATACTCTTTGGACTGATTATCGCCCTTGTTATAAACAGACATTTCAGGGGTAGAGGCTTAGTAAGAGCGGCAATCCTTGTGCCATGGGCAATCCCTACGGTTGTGTCATCCCAAATGTGGAGGTTTATCTGTAACGACAACTACGGGCTTTTGAACTACGTTTTATTTGGTTCCCATACCTCAAAGTACAACGCGTGGCTTGCGGATCCTTTTTTTGCCTTTTCCGCTATAGTAGCGGCTGATGTATGGAAGACGTCATCTTTTGCCGCGCTCCTGATCCTGGCAGGTCTGCAGACCATTCCGGATGAGCTTTATGAAACCGCAAAAATAGACGGAGCCAACGCATGGCAACAATTTAGAAGGATAACGCTACCCCTCATTAAGCCCGCTATACTCATCGCGCTTCTTTTCAGGACCATGGATGCTTTCAGGGTTTTCGACCTCGTCTTTGTTATGACACAGGGAGGGCCCGCAAATGCGACGAACGTGCTACAGTTTTATGGATATAAAAAGATATTTGCGGAAGGATTTATGGGTTATGGCTCAACAATTTCCGTGCTGGTCTTTATAACGGTTTTTGTGTTGTCGTTACTCTACATACGGCTTATGAGAACGCGGCTGTTTACGGAAACATAACTTTTAAACTTGAGTATATTTATTTTGGACACAGATGAATGCGGCTATCCGTTGCGAGTTACGGGTTGCGCGTTGCGGGTTTAAAAAGATAATGATGAAACTATCTAAATTGATTTTTTGTGGAGTAACATTCGTAATAGTCTTTATGAGCCTTCTGCCGTTTATCTGGTTTGTAAATACCTCGCTAAAGACACAGGCAGAGGTTACTGCGATTCCTCCTACGCTTGCCCCATCAGGATCGCTCCATTTTTACCATTCGGCCATTGTAAAATACGACCTCTTGCACTACGTAAAAAACAGCGCTATAGTGGCCGGGGCCACTACGTTTATCACCCTTTTTATCTCCATCCTGTCAGCTTATGTTCTTGCGCGCCTGAGATTAAAGTACAAAGGGTTGATTATGGGGAGTCTCCTGCTTGTTTCCATGTTTCCTCAGATATCAATAGCAGGACCGGTGTGGAAAATAATGCAATCCCTGGGATGGCTAAACAGCTATCAAGGACTCATAATCCCTTATGTAACACTAACCTTGCCACTCGGCGTCTGGATATTGACCATTTTTTTCAAGGAACTCCCCAAAGAGCTTGAGGATGCCGCACGAATCGATGGTTGCAATCGTATCCAGACCCTTTATAAGATCGTGGTTCCGCTTGCAGCCCCGGGAATTTTTACCGCGGCGATACTCGTCTTTATTTACGCATGGAATGAATTTTTCTTTGCGCTCTTAATTATGACGCAACGCAAATTTCAGACGCTTCCTATTGGAATAGCATTGTTCCAAGGCCAGTACACCCTTCCCTGGGGAGAAATTGCCGCTGCCTCTACAGTGGCCACCGTGCCCCTTGTGCTGCTTGTTTTTCTCTTTCAGAAAAGAATTGTAAGGGGGCTGTCGGCGGGGGCGGTAAAAGGGTAACTATGGCAGGATTAAAAATAACGACCCTGAAAAAATCGTTCGGCAGGAATACCATTCTACAGAATATCTCCTTTGAAGTCTCAGATGGAGAGTTTTGTATACTGCTCGGGCCATCAGGATGCGGAAAGACCACTATACTGAGAATAATAGCAGGCTTGGACCAATGTGACAAAGGAGAAATATTCATCGGCGACAGAGAGGTAAGCAATCTTACCCCCAAGGAAAGAGACGTTGCCATGGTGTTTCAGAATTACGCCCTTTATCCCCACATGAATGTATATGAAAACATGGCGTTCTCACTTAAAATTAAAAAACTCTCAAAGACAAAGATAGATAAAAAGGTAAGAAAGGCTGCAAAGCTTTTAGATATAGAAGATTTGTTGGATAGGAAGCCGAGGGAATTGTCAGGAGGCCAGAGGCAAAGAGTCGCGATTGGACGGGCAATTGTCAGAAATCCTCGGATATTCCTTTTTGACGAGCCGCTTTCCAATCTCGACGCCAGGCTCCGGAGTACTATGAGGGTGGAGCTCGCAAGGCTTCACCAAAAATTAGGCACTACCATGGTATATGTTACCCACGACCAGGTGGAAGCAATGACCCTCGGGGATAAAATCGTATTACTGGACAAGGGTGTTATTCAACAGATCGGTCCCCCGCAAAAATTATACAAAAGTCCATCCAATCTCTTTGTAGCCACCTTTATAGGGGGTCCTCAGATAAATCTTATTGAAGGAGTCTTAGACGCGGACAAAAATAAATTCTTATTTAGAGCCGGATCCCTTATAATCGATCTTAGCTCAAGAAGCGGGCTGAAAAAATATTTGGGGCTAAAGGTGACAATAGGAATAAGACCGGAGTCATTAATGCCGGCCGATGGCCCGTTTCTTGGGTCTCTGGAGGTTGTCGAACATATCGGATCGGAAACTATTCTTTATGTAAAGACTGTCAACGGAAGAATCATAGCCAAGGCATCGCCAATTTTTCAGCGAAAAACCGGAGATAAAATATCGCTCGCGCTAAGAACTCCGGATGTTCATCTGTTCTACAAGGGAATACGGATTTAGAGGAACAAACTCATACACAACCTATCCCTTCAACATGAGACCTTTGCATAACGCGACATTTTTCCGTCAGGCAAGGAAGGTGAAAAAATTAACCGGAGGAATACATTGGGTATTTTGAGGATTAAATTTTGAAGCCTGACGCCGCATCACGGGAAAATGGCAGTTATGCAAAGGTCTCAGCACTTACCCTGCCGATGGCTTCATCTATGTCAAATTTCACAGGAAGAAATTGTTCTATCACCCAGGCATTGGTACGCAGGTGGGGGGTAATCCGGTTGGTGATAAATGTTGGTTTGCCGCTGGCAAGCGCCATATAGAGGAGCAATTGATCGGCCAAATGCGCGTCAATAGGAGCTTCTGTTTGGATAAACTTAAAAAACTCGTTGCAGGCGTCGTTTGCAACCTGTTCAGCAGGTTTTCCTCTTTCCCCCAGGGAGGTAAAACCAGCGAGTCCTTTTTCAAATACAGATCCAATAAAGACCAGGGTCCCTTGTCCGTAAGACGGGGCTTGTATCAGCTCTCTTTCAGGCAGATAATCCTTTTTTCTTAGTCTCTTAACAGCCTGATCCATTTGCCTTTTGCCGATCTTGCGCGGGAGATTGGACAGCGCGGATAGAAGGGATAGCTTGCATAACTTTCCTCGTTCAAGCAGCTCCAACGGAATAAGTTTGTGGGCCGGCGTTAACGATGCCGTGATCTTTCCTCCTCCCTTTGGGTACCACCCCCATCGCTCGATTCCCAGAGATACAGTAATTCCCATAACCTGTAAGGCGGGGAGAAAAATCTCCTTGAGATAATGAAAGCAGGGGCTCCAGGCCACATGGGTCCCCCCGATGATCTTAATTTTAGAAGGGCCTTTTCCCCGGAGCAGAACCGGGAGTAAGGTCTGGAAGACAAGACCGGTTGATCCGGCAGTGCCGATATCAAAAGTGTAGTCTCCTGGCCTCAGGTCGCGGGGTTCAAAGTAGAGGCGCTGTGAGCCGACTTCTCCCCCTTCGACCCTGGCTGCTGTAATAGCAGCAAGAGCCTTTATTCCCATCAGGTGCTGGGGTCGCAGTCCAGGAGTCTTGCGGCCTCCCCGAATGTGAGTGATCTCTACCGGTCTTTGGAGTAATGACGCCAAAGAAAGGGCTGTTCTGAGGATCTGGCCGCCCCCCTCACCGTGGCGACCGTCTATTTGCAATGCCATGGGAATCGCCTATTACGCACACAAGCCCTTGAGAATTTAACAATAGGATGATACAGCTGTTAAACTTTTAATCTTTTAACCCTATATACTTTAAGGCAATTGAACGGAGAAATAAATGAAAAAGTGGATAGTGTCATTAGCAATGTGTTGTATGTTTCCGGGGGTTGGGAGCAGCTTCGCAGAACCATTGCAAATGCATATCTGGACGGTAGGAGCTGAGATGTCGCATATTACCTATGAGGAACCTGACGTCATGGAGGAAAAAGGTTTCATGTATGGGATAGGAGGCTCTTATACTTATCATAAGCATATCATGCTAAAAGCAGAAGGTAGATTTAGTTATGGGCAGGTAGATTACAAAAACTCAGGGACCACAGATAATATAGACAATTATATGTTGGAATTCAGGGGGTTGGGAGGATATGATTTCCTCATATTCAACAGATCTATTATTACACCTTATATAGGGATAGGATATAGATATTTAAACGACGATTCGTCCGGAAGGGTCTCTTCAACAGGGTTCGCTGGTTATGAAAGAGAATCAAATTATTATTATAGTCCAATAGGCATAGAAACACTTACTGAATTGAATAACGGATGGTCTATAGGAGTACTATTGGAGTACGACTATTTCTGGAAGGGAAAGCAAAAAAGTAACTTGGGTAGTATCGTAGGGTATTATGATATTGAAAACGACCAAGATGATGGTGATGGATGGAGAGGTTCTATTAAATTGCAGAAAGAATATCTGAAGAGATTTTTTATACTTGAACCTTTTGTAAGATATTGGGATATAGAGGACTCAAAGACTACAACAGACCCTGGAGGGACAACATGGTATGAGCCAAAAAACAATTCTACAGAATTTGGAGTTAATGTTTCTGTAGCATTTTAAGATCAAAAAGTTGTTTTGAAAGATGAACGTCGAACATATTAAAAGATGAACGTCCAACATCGAACATTGAACGTCCAACATCGAATAATGATGTCGCTCTGCTCCTCAAATTATTTTAAAATCGAATAAAAAACCAACCTGCCCACTCGTGCCTTGCAATGGCAGACGGGTACGAACATTCAACCACGCCAAGGCGTGGTTGGACGTTCGATGTTCGATGTTCATTTTTTTCGGTAAACCTTTCCTTATTCATCCTCCCTCAGGCTCTCCACAGCCTTAACCGCGTCTTCCCGTAGCGGGCTCTGTGGATACTGTGCTATGAATTCGTCAAACATTTTTAACGACTCATCGGTGTTTCCGTTCATCGCACATTCCAGAGCGCTCTTGAACTTATCCAGTTCATCAACAGCGATCTCCTCATCGATCTCTTTGCCTTTCCAGTACAGAACTTTGGCCGACTCATCCTGTGCCCCCCTTACGCCTCCTACGGCCGTTGTCACAGTGGACTTCTTTTTAGGCGTTATTGACTCGATCTTGCTCCTTAACATTGACCAGAAACCTTCCTGGTCCTTCCCTTCCTCAGCATACGATACGGATATAGCCATAAAACTAACCAGACATATGATAATAAATCTTTTCACTTTCAACACCTCCTTTTAAGCTACTGACAAAATCCATACACTCGCTTAAATCAGATATCTTACCTTAATTGCGTGAAAATCCCCCTCGATCCCCCTTTACAAAAGGGGGAAGATATGGCTTTCCCCCTTTACAAAAGGGGGAAGATATGGCTTTCTCCCTTTGATAAAGGGGAAAGCATGGGATCCCCCCTTTGTCAAAGGGGGGCAGGGGGGATTTCCAGTTCGTCATGCACATAGAAGATTTATCGGCTCAATTAAGGTTTCATATTACACTCATAAGTTCCAGGGATATCGCCCTGTATTTCTTTGAGACCGCAGGGTTGATTTCTTGTGCCTTTCTAAAAGCTTCCTTGGCCTCATCCTTCATTTTCATTTTCAGGTAGCACCTTGTAAGATTGATCCATATGTACGGGTCTTTCGGGTCAAGCGCTGAGGCCTCTTCATAAGCCTGTCTGGCCTCCGTATATTTTTCATTAAGGAGATAGGCATTCCCCAGATTGTTCTTAAGGGCCGCGTTTTTCCGGTCATGTTCAAGCGCTTTCTCAAAGGCCTTCAGGGCATCCTCTGTCTCTCCGGCCTGAGCATATATGATGCCAAGCTGCATCAGGGCGTTCACGTTTTTCGGGTCTGCCTTTATCGTATCGATGTGTTTCTTGCTCATGAATCTTACACGTATCTTCCGGATTGTCTTTGATTCTTCGCCGAACTTCTTTTCTATGGCGGCCCTCATGATACAATCCGGCCTCCAGTCGGACATGGGCAGGCTCGCGGGCTTGAACTTGTTCCACGCGCTCCTTATATCCATGATATCAAGGCCCTTTCCTTCCCACTCGTAGTAACTCCGGCTTCCTGTTTCCCATGCCTTCATAAATGATGAGCCTACAAGGGTCACCTCCACGGGGGCCCAGACATAACCATCCTGGATTACCAGCATCCCGTCCAGCGTGTCAGCTCCCTCTTTGCCTTCAATACCAGTTGAAAACATCATCAGCACATGGCCGGGATAAAAGAGCAACTTTGTGGATATGCCGATGCTTTCAAGGATCGATGAATAGAGGCTTACCAAATCGTCGCAGTCACCGGACTTCCGTTTAAGCGTCTCCCTTGGATATTGGATATAATCAACAAAGTCATCCTTCCCGGATGTAATCTGATAGGGATTGCTCGGGTCCTGCATATAGGTGAGCCCAAGGACCCCGAGGGCATCAAACAGCACGCCGGCGTAGACAAGGGGGTCCTTGACATCTCCGTACTGGGTAACGACCGACCTTGCGAACTCAAGAACAGTTGAGTCCTTCGGCGTAATGAACGTGGCTATCCTGTCCCTTTCGTTCCACCCCATACGGTGTTTCTCGTAAATATTGATGGTATGGCCCTTTGAAAACATCTTGAGATTTTCGTGCTCATAATACGAAACCTTTATTTCCGTCTGCACGGGGGTATCTTCCGTAACATTCAGAATCTTATTGTTAAAGACCGCCTTGAGGACAAATTCGCGGCTCTCTCCCGCGGGAAGGTTCTCAATCTCCGTCTCCCACGGAAAATCCATGAACTCTTTAATGCTGAATGAGACCTTGAGCCTGGAAATACAACCCTTTGTGTTGTTTGCTATATTGACGCGCCCTATCCCCTCGTTCTCGTAAATCTTGTAAGTGTTTGAGAATATATCATCCATCTGAAGCACGTCGATTTCAAGGGGAGGCCTGGTGGATACAAGTGTAGTCGCCTTTATAGAAACCTTTTCGCTCTCAACGCCGTCAGAGCTGACAGCGCTGAGCCAATAATTATACGTAGTTTCAGCATTAAGAGATATGTCGGAAAAGACAGCGGACTCAGTCCATCCCACCTCCTTAAGTTCGTCCCCCTCTTCCCTGTATATCACGTAGCAGACTGTGAAACTTTCATTGTTGGGCTCCCAGGAGAGGACAACGGACCGGTCGTTTGCAATGGCTTTCAACCCCGAAGGCGGAGAAACCATATACTTGGTAGGCACGGCGCTTACCGCCTCGCTCTTTACGCCTGTATTCCCTTCCCGTGCAACGGCGCTGATACGGTAATAATACTTCTTGTCAGGCACAACGTCGTGGTCTTTATATGAGTTCGCTTTTACAGTAGCTATCTCCTTGAATCCTATGCCGTTGTGCTCGGACCTGTAGATCCGGTACATCTCCACAAAAGTTTCAGGTTTTTTATCCCATGTAAGCGTTACGTTCCTCATTCCCTTCTTTGCCGCTACATTTACAGGGGCCGAGGGGGTATGCATCGTCTTGAATGTCTGTATCCTGTTGTTCCCTGTATCAGATATTAAAAATACAATATCGTTTACTGTAGCAATTGCCGCGGGCTTCTTAAAATCCCCCTTGCCGCTTCCTTCCGATCCGAACTCCATGACGAGTTTCCCCGACTTGGTGAAAACCTTAACACTATTTATCCCGGCATCGAGGACAAAGACTTCATTGTCCGTTACCGCTATGCTCACAGGATCATCAAACTGCCACCCGGCTTCGGCCTCGCCTCCGAATTCCGTCAACATACGCCCATTAGAATAAAGCGAGACCGTCTTTTTGGCATCGTCAAGGACATATAAGGTGTCATCACTGTCAAGGGCAATTGCCAGGGGGCTCTCCATTAATCCGTTTGCGTCTTCCCTCCCTATGATGTTCAGGAAAACACCGTCGGTATTAAATGCCTGCACCCTCTCGTTGCCCCTGTCTGCAACATATATTATCCCATTTTTCGAAATAGCGATATCCGTGGGACCTGAGAAATAACCCGCCTTGCTCCCCGAAGAACCCACGGAAAGGAGAATTTTTCCGTTTTCATTTAGCTTAAGTAAACGTTTTTTAGCCTTGTCCACCACCCATATAAAACCCTCATGGTCCACCGCGACAGAGACGGGCCTGCATTCGGGGACCTTCAGGATCTTAACCGCGCTGTTGTTTTCTATAACAATAATGGAATTTTCTTTCTCGTTTACGGCATACAGATTTCCCCTGCTTGCCGAGTATATTTTATTGGCTTTTGTGCCGATTTCGCTAAGCCATTTAACGGCGCTGGGCGGAGGCGACTTTTCAGGCCAGCCGTCACTCCCATTCATTGCAGGGAAAAAGACCTGCACTATGCCTCTTTGGGTGTCGGCCACGTAAACCTTTCCCTCTCTGT
>JAUWMN010000117.1 GCA_030613165.1 Desulfobacterales bacterium | reverse complement strand
GAAGTTCCTTTGGGCTTAACGCGACCACGTCAGGGACAGTATCAACAATGATCCCCCCGATTTTGTTTGATGTTTCCAGTACGACAACAACAGTGAATTTTGTATGTGGCCTTGATTGTAAGCCAAATTTAGCTCGGAGATCAATAACAGGGACAATAAGACCTCTCAAATTTATAACCCCCTTTATGAAGGGGCCGATGTTTGGCAGCCTTGTGATTTTTTTATATTCAATCACTTCTTTGACCTTGACAAGCTCTATAGCATACTCTTCTTGATCTATGGTGAAGTTGATATGTTCTTGTTTTTGCATAATGAATTAGCTTAAAATTCCTCAAATCCATCCATCTCTTGGTCATCAAAGTCCTCTTCAGGCTCTTCTGTAATTTTCCCTTTGCGTATCAGATCATCTCTTAGAGATTTTTTCACCGGAGGGGCGGAGCCTCTCCGCTCTTTTTGAACGGGGAGTTTGACAATCTCCGTTGCCCCCGTCACTATTGGACATGTTTGTCCTTCTTCACCAAGAACAAAGCCATCGGTTTGACTTTTCAGAATCGTTGCTTTTGTTGTCAATTGTTCGCTTGCCGCCGCAAGTTCCTCAACCAATGTCGCGTTGTGCTCAACCACATCGCTGATTTCCGTCATAGCCATATTGATTTGTTCGACACCACTTGACTCCTCCTGCGTGGCTGAAGATATTTCTGAAATAGCTTCCGAAAGAGATTCTATATGCTCGATAATCTTTTTCAGGCTGGAACCTGTCTGGTTTACCAATTGCTGTGCTGTTTCAACCTTGTGCAGACTGTCCTTGATCAGAGCCTGAATATCCTTGCCTGCCGCAGCGCTTCTTTTTGCCAACATTCGGACTTCGTTAGCTACTACGGAGAATCCTTTGCCATGTTCGCCTGCACGCGCGGCCTCAACTGCCGCGTTCAGGGCAAGCAACTTGGTCTGAAAGGTGATCTCGCTGACAAGGTCCATGATTTCTTCAATTCTTTTACTGGTGACAGCGACCTCTGTAACAGAGTCTATAGTCTCTGCCAGTATATTTTTCCCTTCGCGTGCCAGCGAGACAGCCTCTTTGGCGAGGTTATCCGCTTTTACCGCGCTGGCGGCGGTGGAATTGACACTGGTTGATATCTGCTCAAGAGTAGCGCTGGTCTCTTCAACGGTCGCGGCTTGCTGCTGAGTTCTCAAAGCGAGATCCTGGCTCCCGGATGAGATCTCTTTTGACCCCCCAACAACTGAGGTCGCTGTGATTTTTGCCTGGTGGATCAAGTGCCCAATACGACTGAACATTTCGTTTGTCTTTTGGGCTAGCGTATCCATCGCATCATTTTTTCCCATTATTTCAGCCAGTTGTGACAAATCGCCTTCTGCTGCCCCGTCCAGGGTCTTAGTGAGGGAGTCAACCCTTCTCTCTAAGTATCGACGCTGGTCTTCTTCTTTTTCCGCGGCTTCTTTCAACAATCTTTCAGATTCCAAATCCTTGGTGATGTCACGCCATATCTCAAATCCTCCCAGTATCTTTCCGGTAGAATCTCTGAGCGCTGCAACACTGGCGAGAACAGGGATCTCTTTACCTTCACGGCTGGTAATTTGGAGTATAACATCTTCCGTGGACTCACCTGTCTCCAGACACTTCTTCATTACACAACCATCGCTGCACATATTGCTTTTAAAGACGTCCCGGCATTTCATTTTCCCTTCAACCTCTTCTCTGGAATATCCGCATAATTTCGATCCCGCCTCATTTAGGTAGGTAACAGTCATTGATGGGTCAACCATGAAAAAAGGCAGGGATATACCCATTTTTAAACTGTTGGCATATTCCATTTTGTCGTTTATATTCTTTACCATAAGGTTGAAATTTTTTGCGAGTCTTCCAACAGAATCCTCAGAATTTATATCTACGCTAACCGAAGTGTCTCCCCCGGCGACCTGCTGGGCCTTGTTGGCCAGTTCCCTGACGGGCTTGGTCACGGATCGGAACAGCACAAGATTCAAGAGGAATATGACGGCCGAGATACCGATCAGGTTGACAAGGATAAAAAGATTTCTGGTGGAAGCTATGGTGGCATAATCTTTGTTGACCGACTGTCTTACGATAAGCGATCCTAATACTTTTCTGGATGACCCATGACAATGATAACATTCTTTTTGATTGAGTAAAGGGAGGAACATGGTTATATATCTCCCTTTTTGTAGATGTTCAACAAAGCCTTTTTGTGGGGCGTCGCCAGTTCGAAGCATGGTTTTGAGGACTTTTAAAGCCCCTTCATTGGCAATGATATCTGAAGCGTTTGCCTTCAAATTTTCTTCATTGCTTGCGTATACAATTTCCTGGTTGTAGTCACAGATATAAACTTCCACGTCCTTTGTTTGAGTTCTTATGTCGTGGAGCTGTTGCTGAACCGTGCGGCTGTCTCCCATTGCCATTGGATGTTTGATCCCGCTGTAGGTGTTCTTAGCCAAGTCGAGTCCAAAGTGCTCTACTTTTTGTAGAAGAACCCGAGTAGAATTGGAGATGGTCACGTAGGTGACGATCCCCATTAGAATAATAACTGTGGAGGCTATCGAGACCATGACTTTTACCCTTAAGCTTCCAGTTATCCAGCGAAATAGTTGCCCGAGCATTCTTACCCCCTAACGTTTATCGACTCAAAATTGATGGCGTCGTAAAAAGTCCAACTTCTGTCACTCCCGCGAAGGCGGGAGGCCAGAACTATCTGATATTACTGGATTCTCGCCTTCGCGGGAATGACGAAAAAGGGTGTCTGGCGACTTTTTACGAATTCGTCAAAATTGGCTGCCCCTCAAAAATCCGGGGCTCTTCCTGGTTATCTTGCGACCAATCTCCGATGATTCCGTTTTTGTCATCCTTTTTGAAGAACATCTTTTCTAAACCATATATATCAATGATGAGAGAAACCTGACCGTCTCCCAATATTGTGCCTCCCGCAATTCCCGGCACCTTTCGGAAATTTGTTTCCAGATTTTTGATCACTACCTGATGTTCATCTACAATGTCATCAGTAAAGATGCCGAACCTTGTTTTCTCACTTTCGACAATTATAACGATACCAATAGATGTCTCTTCGCTTGGGTCTTCGATTTTAAACACCTCATCCAACCGAATTAAGGGAATATATTCTCCCTGGAAATTGATTAATTCTTCCTTTGTCTCTATTGTCTTGATGTCTCCAGGGAGTGGCTGGGCCAGGCCGGCAATTACTGAAAAAGGTATAAGAAAAGATTCTTTTTCCACCCTAATTTGCATTACCTTTATAATGGCCAATGTCATAGGAAGATTAATAATAAAAGTTGTCCCCTTGTCCTTTTCAGAAACTATATTTATGGTTCCGCCCAATTCCGACACATTGGTTTGTACTACATCCAAGCCTACTCCTCGGCCTGAAATTTCGCTGACCTCATCTCTTGTAGAGAACCCAGGGAGAAAAAGAAGATCATAAAGCTGTTCCTTGGTGGGGGTAGACCCTTTAGAGATAAGGTTTTTGCTGATAGCTTTTTTCAAGATACGATGCTCATCAAGACCTCTGCCGTCGTCACCTATCTCTATATAAATTCTTCCCTCTTTTTGGTATGCCTTTAACGAAACAACACCTTCCTCCGGCTTCCCTTTTGTTTTCCTTTCTTCCGGACGTTCGATTCCGTGATCCACACAGTTTCGTATAATATGTTTAAGAGGATCCTCTATTTTTTCGACCAGATTCTTGTCCAGCTCTGTGTCTGCCCCCGCTATTGTTACTCTGATCGGTTTATCTTGGCTTGCAGAGAGGTCTCGGATCATTCGTTGAAATCTACCAAAGGTCTCTTCTAAAGGGAACATGCGGGTCATCATAACTTGCTCCTGGGCCTCCCTTCCTACCGCGATTAAATGTTCTAACTTCTCCAGCATTTTTCCGCTCCTGATCGCAGACTTCTCTAATAGAAGGAATAAGCCGTCCAGGCCTATTGTCATCTCTTCCATAAGATTAACCAGCCGATCTAACCTCTCGGTTTTCACGCGTACCGTAGGCTTACGCAAAAGAGCCCCTGTCTTTTTCTGTTTTTGAAGAGCCTCCTTTGGTTCCTGCTCAGATGTTATTTTCTCGGCTATCTCGAGTTCCTTAAGAATTTTGCCAGCGTCACTAATACTCAGACCTTCGTGAAATCTGTGGGATACGTCTTCGATTTTGATCTCGTTGTTTTCTCGGACAAAGATAAAGACATCTTCAATATCAGTGATAGAACGTTCAGTTTTAAACAAAACGCTCCATGAGATATACAGATCACAAGGGGATATTTCATGAATACCCGGGAGCTTGGATAGATTCGGTTCAATATGAACAAGCTCTCCCATTTCCTGAAGCTCTAAAAGAAGCAAAAGGGGATCGTGTCCGCTCAGGAAAAGATTTTTTTGAAAAGTCATACTGATCTTATAGTAAGAAATTTTTGTCTCGGATACTGGAAGCGCTTCTGTCTCCTTTATTTCTGCTTTGGACGCACTCTGCTCAGGGATGTCAAGATAGTGGCCGAGGGCATCTTTCATCTTGTTGAATTCATCCGGATCGCATTCATCCTGCCCTTGGGTCCCGTTATCCAGCAACACTTTTAGGAAGTCACCACACCTGAGGAGAAAAGAGATTAACTCTTTGGTGACTACCATAGTCTTGTTTCTTAAGCGTTCCAGAAGATTTTCCAAAAGATGGGCATATTCTGAAGTCTTTTCAAAACCGACCATCGCCGCACTGCTCTTCATGGTATGAACAGCCCTGAACACTTCGTCAATCAGGGACGCGTCATCTGGAGAAGAGTCCAGCGCAACGAGATCCTTTTCTATGGTTTGAATCAATTCGTCGGCTTCCGACAAAAATATATCAAGTAGTTGTTTTTGATCCATGGGGTCGTCGAGTAAATTTTTTTATTATCCATAACAGGTCTTCAGGGCGAAACGGCTTCATCAGCCATCCGGCAGCGCCCGCGTCTTTCCCTTCTTGTTTCTTGCTTTCTTGCGATTCCGTGGTGAGCACCAGAATCGGGACATACTTGAAAGAGGTCTTTTTTATCTCCTTGATAAATGTCACCCCATCCATTCGAGGCATGTTGATATCAGATATGATTAAAGAGACAACCTCTCCTTTTTCCTTAAGTTTTTCCAGTTGTTGCAACCCATCTACCCCATCTACCGCCTCTGTTACTACATAACCGGCATTACTCAGGCAGAAAGACAGAGAGGAGCGAAGCGTGGGGGAGTCATCGACAATTAATATATATATTTCCATGTAGAATTAGCTTCCTGTCATTGCCCGGAGCCCCAAAATGTTGAGCGCTCCCTGAACATACTCATTGGCTCGAACAGATAACCGATCGTTTGTTTTTTCGTATGTCTTCTTAAAAGAGGCCAACAGTTGTATAGCCGCGGTGTCGATTTCTGTAACCTCTTCCAAGATTAAGGTAATATTTTTTTCTTTCAAAAATTGTTCCAACACATTTTTAAGGTCTTCTATCTGGTGAATAGTTAACGGCCCGGAAAAACTATACAGTCCATTTTTTATTTTATTTACACTGAACATGCTGCTTCCATTGTTGTTTGATGGTTTCGTAAAAAGTCCTTGATGGGCTTATCCTGGTCTCTTGAAACTGACTCTCTTTTTATGCAGATAAACTGCATAGTAGTGATATTGTATTTTTGACACATTTTGTCAATATAATGGCAAAATCACACCGTTGTCAGTACTTGGAGGCTGCCTATATATAAGGATCGGAGGTTTAGTGTTTTTGCTTGACAGAATGTTTTAATCCTGATAGCAAAAAAGACTTGTTGTATGGGCGGGTAGCGCAGTTGGGAGAGCATCGGCCTTACAAGCCGAGGGTCACAGGTTCAAGCCCTGTTCCGCCTACCATCTTTTTTTAGCAACATTAAACCCATCAACTCTTTTTGGGGATGTAGTTCAGTTTTGGTTAGAACGCCCCGCCCGGTTAGGCGGGAAGGTTGCGAGTAGAGTTTCGGAAAACAAACTCTCCAGTTATTACGAGGTGAGCGAAAAAAATAAGGGGATGTAGTTCA
>JAUWMN010000264.1 GCA_030613165.1 Desulfobacterales bacterium | reverse complement strand
ACCCAATTCAGAAGATTCCCAAGTCGGTATATGTGCCTGCGGCCACTCTCATACTCGCAAACACTTATTTTAAACTGAAAAATTATTATGAGGCGTTAGCGTATTATAATCTTGTATGCTCCCGGCATAGGGATGATGAGTTTACTCCGGAGGCGCGATTTCAAACCGGCAAAGTTTATCTCATGATTAACAAACCGGAAGAAGCTATCTCTGCTTTTCAATCTGTAAGAAGAGAATATCCGCAAACTCTTTTTGCGGAAAAGTCAAAAATGGAATTGGCCAAGACATTTTTTGAGATGAATCGTTTTAAAAAGTCATTGTCGCTTTTGGCGGAGATCGCAAAGGCAAAACCTATTAGTGTATATACGGAGCCGGATATCTTGATATATGAAGGAAACAATTATTATCAACTCGGCCGGTACAGAAACGCGCGCGATACTTTGCTAAGAGCTATAAATCTCCATCCGGATATTGAATCAAATCATTTCATATTGACCAGGATTGCCGACACCTATTATGAACTGGGAGCAAAAGAGAGTTCATACAAATTTTATAATTTGGCCATAAAGGAATATCCGGAGTCAGATGGCGCGCTGATTAGTTCGATACGCTTGGCGAGCAGATACAAGAAAAAAGGGGATGATAAAATATCGTTATTACCCCCTATAGGCATAGATAGCAGTGACTATCGCTTATATTCTAATCCCCACGAACTATATGAAGATATAATTAAAAGACATTCCGACAATCCAATATCGCAGTTTATAATGTTAAAAATTGCTATTTTACAACAGCAAGATGAAGAATATGAAGCCAGCATTAATACCATAAAGAGGATTCTTAAGAAATTTCCTTTGACGGAATTAGAAAAGGATGTTTTGCAAGATTCATACAATGCATTGTTTAAACAGGACATTAAGAAACAAAAATATATAACCATCTTAAATCACTATGAACGTGACAAAGACTTCCTTGACACTTCCGACAGCCCTGAAACTTTTTTGGCTATAGGTGAGGCATACAGGGCGCTATGTCTGCACAACTCAGCTTTTTCAATGTTTCAAAAGGCCGATAAATTTTTCTTAGAGGAAGACAGGCCACCCGAGCTTCTGTTCGGATTAGGAGAGTCTTTGTTTAGAAATAGTGATCTGAAAACCGCTCAGAGATTGTTCGCGGATCTTGTACAGAAGTATCCGGACCACAAAGACGTTCCGTTCGCATACTATCGAATAGGTCAGATCTTATTAAGAGAAAAAAAATATAATGAGGCAGAAAAGAATCTAAAAATCGCCCTGGCTAATTACCATAATAAGTTGTCAAGAGCCGATATTGTCACAAGTCTTGCTGAAACCCTACAAGGTAGGAAGAAATATAACAAAGCAATAACACGGTATAAAGAAGTGATTACTTTATTGACAAAACAGAACTCGTTTGAAGATTTGTACGACGTGTACATAAGTTTGGGAGGCTTATATATAACAACAGGGGATAACTTAAATGCCGCGAGGACCTTAGAGTCAGCCTTGGAGATGAAGGAAAAAGATGATGGGACCGGCCGACATGGGGTGATGTTGCGGCTTGCCGGATGTTATCAGCGATTGGGGAAAACGGGTAACGCGTTGGAGCTGCTTAGAAAGATATCGGCTTCCCAGGACACTCTGTGGGGGAGAATGGCTACGGAACAGATTAAGGAAATCGATATTCGACAAAAAATCGGCGAATCAAAGTCTTAAAGACAGGGTTTGGGTTTGATGAGTAACTATAATATTTTATTAGTAGAAGATGAGCGAGACGACAGGGAAGCCCTATATGATGCCCTAATAGATTTGGGATACAGTGTTGTTGTCGCCGAAGATGGTATCGATGCCCTGGTCAAAATAAAAGGGACGCAGTTTGCCCTTATTCTAACCGATTTCCAAATGCCGCAGATGAACGGAATAGAACTGTTGAGAGAAGTTAAGAGGGATGGCCAAGACGCCCCTGTTGTTTTTATATCGGGACACAGTACAGTTGAGACTTCAGTCGAAGCGATGAGACTCGGCGCGCTCGATTTTTTAGTAAAGCCAATTTCAATAAAGGCCATCAAGGAGATTGTAGAAAAGGTATTCGAAAGACAGACAGACTGTACTCATGCCAGGGAGACAAGTCAGGACAGATACCTCTTGGTGACCAAAGATCAAGAGATGATCACACTTATGAATCTTGCCAAGACCATTGCAAACAGCAAGGCGTCGGTTTTGATTCAAGGTAAAAGCGGCACAGGCAAAGAACTTTTTGCCCGTTTTATTCACAGTAATAGCTCCAGACGAAGTAAACCATTTGTAGCTATAAATTGTGCCGCTCTCCCTGACGGTTTGCTGGAAAGTGAACTCTTTGGTCATGAAAAAGGAGCGTTTACCGGCGCAATTAGCAAAAAATTAGGAAAGTTTGAATTGGCCCAGGGTGGAACTATACTACTTGATGAGATAACCGAAATGGCCCTTCATCTTCAAGCAAAGCTCCTAAGGGTATTGCAGGAAGAAGAGATTGATAGAGTGGGAGGCAACAAGCCTATTCCAATAGATGTTAGAGTAATTGCAACCACAAATCAGGACATTGAAACGGTTATGAAAGAAAGGAAGTTCAGGGAAGACCTATATTATCGCCTGAACGTAATTCCATTGAAGATACCTGTGCTTAGGGATAGAGGTGATGACGTTATTGTATTGGCTGATTATTTTATCGAGAAATATAATCGTATCGATGGCAGAAGTGTCAAAGGGTTGACGGATACGGCAATGCAATCACTCAAAAATAGGCGTTGGCGCGGAAATGTAAGAGAACTGGAAAATGTGATAGAGAGAGCGATCCTTCTTTGCAAAGGTGAAGTCATAACAGAAGAGGATCTATTCATAATAGAAAAGCCAAAGACTGAAACCGTTCAAAAATCGTATACGCCGCTGAGTTCACTACGGGAAATGGAAAAGCAACTTATTTTTAACGCATTAGACGAGACAAGGGGCAACCGGACCCATGCAGCAAAGATTTTAGGGATAAATGTCCGTACATTAAGGAATAAGTTGAACGAATATCGGGAA
>JAUWMN010000115.1 GCA_030613165.1 Desulfobacterales bacterium | reverse complement strand
AATATCAAATCGTTACATCAAAAACGCACAATCCCTTTTGTCCAAAATGTGCAACGGAAGGGAATAAATGTGCAAGAAATTTCATAAAAATGATGTAAACCATATCGCATATAGACAAAAATCGCTCAACTTAGGAGTCTGTCCGAGAATTCTGATCCTACTGCAAAAGCGTGAGAAACGGCCCAAATTCCCGCAAGTTTTCGTCAAATAGGCCTGCTATTCTCCTCAAGTTTGCAAAAATTTTGTCTCGTTCTCACTCTCTTTCGTTACGGACATAATTCTCGGACAACCTCCTATGTTTAAGAAAGTTCAATGTGTATATACAAAATCTACCACAAAAGAAGTTGACAGTACCGCGATTTCATGGCAAAAATTAATTGTTTCCAACCAATAGATATTTTTGCAGAACTTTTTATGGCCCTACTTCTGGAATGCTATGGTTACTGCGTCAAATAAACCCCTGCCCCAAATGAGCTTGTTCGGCACATCAGACCCCGGCCTTAGGCGGACCAACAACGAAGATTCTTTTATGGCGCTGCCCGAGCTCGGCCTGTGCATAGTGGCAGACGGAATGGGTGGGGCCTCTGCCGGAGAATTGGCCAGCCGCATCTTTGCAGAGACCGCTTCCGAGGTTTTTTCAAAAGCACAGGCGCAATCCGAGCAGGAAGTCGTTGACGCGGTCCAAAGCGCCTTTCAACTGGCCAACGAGAGGATTCTGAATCACACAGTGGAGAACCCCGATCATAAAGGGATGGGGTGTACGGCGGAAATGTTGGCGGTTTATAATGAGAATATCGTACTTGGCCATGTGGGGGACAGCCGTACCTATGTTCTTAGAAAGGATGCCCTGAAACAACTTACTAAGGACCACTCGCTTGTTCAGGATCAGCTGGATCAGGGACTCATTACCCCGAGCGAAGCGAAAAGTCATCCTCTCCGGCATGTTATTCTGAGGGTAGTGGGGATAAAAGAGGACATGGCCGTTGACCTCGTAAGAGGCAAAGCTCTACCCGGTGATATTTTTCTCCTTTGTTCCGACGGCCTCACCGATATGGTCGACGATACTTCAATCCAGGGAGTCCTCTCTTCGTCTCTGAGTCTTCCCCAAAAGGGGGAAAAGCTTATAAAATTGGCCAACTCTGCTGGAGGTTATGATAATATTACTGTGACATTATGCGAGATAGCCTCCATCTAAAAAAGGTAGCTTTGGGTCCAATGAAAGCCAAGGCCTTTTACATACTTGTTTTGTCTATTGTACTGGTATCGTCATCGCTTTTCGCCGATTCTGACGGCTCCGTCAGAGTGTGGCCTTTCCCGCTGGTTGAATCCGAGGAGGTCCTCGCTCGCTGGCTCGAGGATACCGGTTTTGAGTTTTCCCGGTTCCCTTTGGAATATGGCTCAATTCGGTTGCGAGCCGTACGAGCAAACGAACGTTGGCAGATCATCTTAAAGCCGCGTTCGCCACTTGCCACGGAAGTGCGGGCCCTGTACACGCAAAACGGCCGGCCTGATGAGGATAGGATAGAAGCATTATGGGCCTATCTTAAGGGATATTCCAAAGACTTTCACGGAACAGCGGGGGAATCCGACGAGGTTGTACCGGCCGCTATTTTGTCTCACAAAGAACATGTTGTGTGCGTAAAAGCTTTTATAGAGCGTGAGCATATACAGTTTTCAGGTTTCATTATTGCCCGTGACGGTTTGATTATTTCTACCGCCCACGACCTGCAAGGCATCAAAGATGTTACAGTGATTTTGTATAATGGTCGACAGTTCGACGGACGCATAGTTGCTGCTGATTATTATCGAGACGTTGCTCTGATTAAGATCGACATGACATCCGATTCGTTCGTCTCTTTAGCCGAGGGGCGAACGCTCATTTCTATGGGGGAAAATATCTATTCTATTGGGTGTCCCACTAACCACGGCGGCGCCGTCTATTCGGGAATTATTACCGGGCCGCCCAGGCGGGCGAATGGTATGGTCCTGTTGCAGATAAGCATGGAAGTTTTTCCGGGAAGCAGCGGAAGCCCGGTATTTGACGTCCAGGGGAATGTGCTCGGCATCATCAAGGGGAGATACCGGGGAACAGATTCGGTGGGCTTTTTGATTCCTCTGGAGACAATTATGGAATCTTTAAGAGGGATAGAACCTGCATGAATTATGGTCGTTATCAGATAGTGCGAGAATTAGGGAAGGGTTCCATGGGGGTGGTATACGAGGCCCACGACCCTAACATTGATCGATTAGTCGCCTTAAAGGTCTTGCGTCCGGATCGGCTCACCAGTGAAGCCTTTGTCGAACGGTTCCTCAAAGAGGCTAAAGCAATCGGCCGGGTATCTCATCAGAATATTGTCACTGTTTATGATGTAGGGCAAGATCATGGCACTATCTATATCGCAATGGAATTATTAGAGGGTACGCCTTTAGATGATGTCATTCGAGAGAAGGGTTTGACTATTGATGAAACAGTGAATATAGGTATACAAATAGCTGAAACGCTTGACTATGCCCATCACAAAGGGATTGTTCATAGAGACATTAAGCCGAGCAATATTTTACTCACGTCCAATGGCCGGATAAAGATCACGGATTTTGGTATTGCCCACATTGAAGATCCTTCCGCGGCTCAGTTGACCCAGGCGGGAGAGATTCTCGGCACTCCGGCGTATATGGCCCCCGAACAGGTTGTGGGTCAGCCCGTAGACGGTCGCTCCGACCTTTATTCATTAGGGGTCATCCTGTATGAACTCAGCACGGGGAAAAGGCCGTTTCGAGGATCAAATCTGGCCTCGGTGTTCAAGGCGGTTACCCAGGACAATCCCCCCGAACCTGTTAAGACAAATTCCGACATCCCACTCGATCTTTCTCGGCTGATCATGAAAGCCCTAAGTAAAGTCCCGGACGAACGTTTTCAGACAGGCGTAGCCATGAATGAGGCATTGAAAAGCTGTCGGAGACAAAGAGGACCCGTGGTTCGAGAAGGGGCTCCAGCCGGGGAACAAGCAAGAAAGCCTGTCATTTCTATAGGAATAGTGGTATTATTGGTAAGCATTATAGGTGGACTTTCATATTACTTTATGACCGGGAAGGGTGATGTAGAACCTCCTCCGCCTGTGATAAAGGCAACACTTAACGTGGAGAGCATGCCGCCCGGCGCTCAGGTATTTGTTGATGGAGCGTTTCAAGGGAAGGCCCCGCTAAAACTCGGGCTTGCTCTGGGAAAACACGAAGTTCGATTGACACTATCTGATCACCATGAATGGGAGGCCCAGGTTCAATTAAAGGAAGAGGGAGAGATGCCCCTGTTGGTTCGACTAATTCCGATTGAATAGAAGAGACCTTAAGAACTTTTTGTCAAGTTATCAACCTTTTGGAGGTGTACGAGATGAAAATTATCACGAAATGCCTTGTTTTTTTCATGATTGTGGCGACAGGATTTTTGTCTGGAGAAGCGGTATGTTATGGCCAGTTCGCCCCCGGCCAATCCGCGCCCGGTTTTTCCTTGGAGGAGTTGAAGGGTAAAAGTTATGACCTGTCCCAGATGAAAGACCAGCCTATGACTATTCTCTATTTTTTTGATGTAGAATCTCGACCGAGTCAGGAAGGGCTGTTGACACTCAGTGAATTAGCAGGGCGCTACAAAGATATTGACCTGGCAGTATGGGCCATTACCGTGTCGTCCAAAGAGAAGATCGACGATTTTGTGACTCGGACCAAGCTCGGCTTCCCCGTGCTTCTGGATAGATCCGGAGTCAGCAATCTTTATCATGCCCAGATGATTCTTCCAACCGTGTGCACGCTCGGACCCGGACTCAAAGTGCTCGATTATTTTCAGGGCGGGGGCAAAACTACTGAAATGATGCTGGTGAGGCTGGCTGAAAGACAACTGCAGCGAAAAGAAACGATGATAGCAAAGGCCATCAGCGAAGAAGTCGTAAAAAAGAACCCCAAAAACGTAAAGGCCAAAACAGTGCGGGGATATGCCGCCTTGCAGGAAGGAAACGTTAATGAAGCCGAAAAAGTCTTCAAGGACGTATCCCATAAAGGTGGTCAGGGAGAAGTTCTGGGCAAGGAAGGATTAGTGGCCGTCTATGCCAAAAAAGGGGAATCAAAAAAGGCCCTTGAATTGGCCGGCGAGGTAGAACAAAAGGCCCCCGAGAGATCCTACGTCCATGTCATTAAAGGGGATATGCTTTACGCCCAGGGTAAAAAGGCAGAGGCCGCGGCGGCATATCAAACAGCCATCAAGAAAAAAGAGGCCGAGCCTTATCAACAAGCGGTGCGATATAATCAGCTTGGTCGGCTCCATGCTAACGCAGGGAAGTACGAAAGCGCTCGTGATCTTTATGATCAGGCCGTGGCCATTGATCCTTATTACATTGAAGCAACGACCAATAAAGGGGTAACATACGAAAAGGAGGGAAGATGGGACAAGGCCCTGGAATCCTACCGCCAAGCCCTGTCACGTGACAAGAATGATACCTTTGCAGTTGTGCTGGCCAAAAAGGCCCAGGAAATGCTGGAACTCCAGAGCGACGTTGAGCGTAAAAAACGAATAGACCGTTTGGTGAAGGATCTGGCAGCCCGCTATCGTAGTCAGAAGAAGGCTAAAGCGAAAGTCGAAGATACCTGGACTTCCAGGCCGATGATTCTCTCCTTTGTTGATTTTCAGGAAAAGGGAGGACTAACTGAACGGGATGGATTTGCAACCGTATTGATTACGGAACTCGCTGATCTTCTTAATGCATCCGGGAGAGTACAGGTGGTGGAACGCGTGCTCATGGAACGTCTCCTCGAAGAATTGAACCTTGGCTCTTCCGAGCTGGCCGATCCGGAGACGGCCCTGAGGCTCGGCAAGGTTCTGGCTGCTAAACTGATCGGAACCGGTTCTCTCTTTTATTTGCCCAATGCGTCCTTGCTGAATTTCAGACTCATAGATACCGAGACCTCGGGTATCGCCAAGGTGGTGACCAGGGAGTTTGGCCCCCAGGCGCCTCTTACGAAGGAATTGTACCGGCTTAATCGGGAACTTCTCAAAACAATCATATCAAAGTATCCTTTGCAGGGCTATTTAGTGAGGATTACGGATGATCAGGTCATAATTAATCTCGGGTCGGACCAAGGAGCGGTGGTGGGTACGAAATTTGAGGTGGTGGAAGAGCAGGAACCGGTTAAATACAAGGGAAAGCTGCTTGCTCTCACGCCGAAACCGATCGCCCGAATTGAAGTTGTGCGGGTGGAGCCCGGTCTGTGCTACGCCCGGATTCTTGATCAAGAAAGGCCTCTTAAGGCCGATGACAAGGTCCGGGAAAAGATCGAAGAGGCGGCCTTGGGGGAAAGCGATGTTATGTAGCAAGACCTTTTTTCCGGCCCTTTTTGTATTCATAGCTACGCTTGTTGCTTGTGCCCCGCAACCAATTTCATATGAAACGGGTGCAACGATAGCCGTTTGGGACTTGGATAACATATGCGTGCCCGGCAGCGCCCGGCCTGACCTGGGAGAACTTCTCTCGGCCAGGATCATTGAAACTCTTATGGAACAAGGGAAATATTCCGTTGTTGAAAGGGAACGTTTACTCTTGGCCCTTGAGGAACTTCGGCTCGGAACCACGTCGTTGGTGGGCGAAAGCTCTCGATTAGAACTTGGAAGGCTCTTAGGGGCACAATTGATGGTTTTTGGAGGCTATCAGATAATCGGAGAGATGATGCGTGTTGATTTACGGCTTGTTGAAGTGGAAAGCGGCAAGGTGTTAAAGGCCGTTGAAAAAACCACCTCGGCGGCGGATTTATCAGGGTGGCTTAATGCCACACGTAAAGCTGCTGAAGAGCTGTTTTGACTTTTTACGACGCCATCAAGCCTTGATGGTTTCGTAAAAAGTCTTGAGTTTGAGAAAGGATGGCTAAGTAAAAAGGTCAATATACAAGGCGTAGTACTTTTTCAGGTATGAAGGCATACATATGGTATGTCGAATGCCTGAAAAACTACTACAACGCAGTAGATTGGACTTTTTACGACGCCATCATTATTCAGTATCTTGTATTTACCAGGCTAAACTCGGTCTTTCCACCAACTTC
>JAUWMN010000220.1 GCA_030613165.1 Desulfobacterales bacterium | reverse complement strand
GTCAGCATCGAGCATGTCCTGATCGCTATTATAGAAGTAAAAGACTGCGACGCTGCCCGGATATTGGCCCACCATGGTGTGACCCGGGATGCAATTTTAAAGGTTCTGGTTGATATTCGGGGGACACAGCGGATTACCGATCCTAACCCGGAGGATAAATACCAGGCTTTGGACAGATATAGCCGCGACCTTACAGAGCTTGCGAGGACCGGCAAGCTTGATCCCGTAATAGGAAGGGATGACGAGATACGTCGGATCGCGCAGGTACTTTCCCGCCGTACCAAAAACAACCCTGTGTTGATAGGGAGACCAGGCGTTGGAAAGACCGCGATCGTGGAGGGGCTTGCCCAGAGAATTGCCAACGGCGACATTCCAGAGACCTTGAAAGACAAGCGCGTTCTTGCGCTCGATATGGGGGCGTTGATAGCAGGCGCGAAATATCGAGGAGAATTTGAGGACCGGCTGAAGGCGGTGTTAAAAGAGGTCGAGAGCGCATCCGGAGAGATTATATTGTTTATTGATGAAATGCATACAGTGGTGGGCGCCGGCGCCGCTGAAGGCGCTATTGATGCCTCCAACATGTTAAAGCCCGGCTTGGCCCGGGGGACGCTCCGGTGTGTGGGCGCTACTACCACAGGCGAGTATCGTAAGTACATTGAGAAAGACCCCGCGCTGGAACGAAGATTTCAGCCGATACTTGTAGAAGAACCGAGTGTTGAAGATGCGATATCGATTCTAAGAGGGCTTAAAGAGCGATACGAAGTCCATCATGGAGTACGGATCAAAGACTCAGCGATCGTGGCGGCTGCCGCTCTTTCCCACCGTTACTTGCCGGATCGGTTTTTGCCGGACAAGGCGATCGATCTTATTGATGAGGCTGCCTCGAAATTGAGGATCGAGATTGATAGTATGCCCGCTGAGATCGACGAAGTTGAGCGGAAAATTATTCAGATGGAAATCGAACGCGAGGCGCTTAGAAAGGAGAGCGACAGCGATTCCAAGAAGCGTCTTGCGAGACTGGAACAGGAACTAGCGGATCTGAAGGAGAAAGGCGCTGAAATGAAGGTCCACTGGCAAAATGAAAAGTCGATTATTCAGGAGATTAGAAAGGTCAAGGAGAAGATCGAGCAGACAAGCATACAGGAACAGCAGGCTGAAAGAGACGGTGATTTGGCAAGGGCCGCGGAACTCCGATATGGCGTAGCCGGCGAGTTGCAAAAACGATTTGCTGAAACCCAGGAGCGTTTGAAGGAGCTTCAAACCGACAGAAAGATGCTTAATGAAGAGGTGGGCCGTGATGATATTGCAGAGGTAATTTCCGGCTGGACGGGAATCCCTGTTTCCCGGATGATGGAGGGGGAGCGGGAAAAATTGATCAGGATGGAAAGTCGTCTGCAAAAGCGTGTCATCGGACAGGCTGACGCGATTACAGCGGTCTCCAACGCGGTCCGGCGCGCCCGGTCCGGGTTGCAGGATCCAAATCGTCCGATCGGCTCTTTTATCTTTATGGGACCCACGGGTGTGGGGAAGACCGAGCTGACAAAGGCCTTGGCCGAGTTTATTTTTGACGATGAACAGGCCATGGTTCGGCTCGATATGTCGGAATATATGGAAAAGCACTCTGTTGCCCGGTTGATTGGCGCTCCTCCCGGATATGTGGGTTATGAAGAGGGAGGTTATCTTACTGAAGCGATAAGAAGACATCCTTATTCCGTGGTCCTCTTTGACGAAATAGAAAAGGCGCACCCGGAGGTGTTCAATTCCCTTCTCCAGATATTAGATGACGGGAGGATGACGGACGGCCACGGGAGAACGGTCGATTTTAAGAATGCAATAATTATCATGACCTCTAATGTGGGGAGTCAATGGATCCAGGAGCTTGGCGCCGACCAACGGGAAGAGATGGAAAGACGTATTATGGAGGCATTGCACGCTCGGTTTAACCCGGAATTTTTAAATCGGATTGATGACATAATTGTCTTTCATAATCTTGACGCCGAACAGATCAAATCGATTGTGGATATTCAGATCGACAGACTCCGTGAGCGTCTTGAGAGCCAACATATCTTTTTGAGCCTTACGGACGCGGCAAAAGAATTCTTAGCCCGGGAGGGGTATGATCCGTTTTACGGCGCTCGTCCTTTAAAAAGGGCTATTCAAAAGCATCTTGAAAATGGTTTGTCTATAGAGATCTTAAAGGGACATTTTCCGGAAGGGAGTACGGTGTCGGTGGATGTCGAGGATGGGAAGATTGTTTTTAAATGTGAGGTCGGAAGCAATGGAGCACGTTGATATTATCATCCGCAACGGCACCGTTGTGACCATGGATGGGGAAAGGTCTGTATTCTGTCCCGGGGCGGTAGCGGTTCGAGGTGATCTCATCGTGGAGGTCGGGGAGGAACAGAGCGTATGTAGCGTTTTTAGAGGAGAAAAAGAGATAGATGCCCGGGGCGGGATTGTTATGCCGGGCCTGATCAATACGCATACTCACGCCGCCATGACCTGTTTCAGGGGGTTGGCCGATGACCTGCCTCTAATGACCTGGCTGAATGATCATATTTTCCCCGCTGAAAGCAAACTTTCGCCTGAGATGGTCTATCAGGGGACCCTTTTGGCCTGCGCCGAGATGATCCTTTCCGGCACAACAACATTTTGCGATATGTATCTGTTTGAAGACTCTGTGGCCGAGGCAGCCAAATATGCCGGCATGCGTGCCTTGGTGGGCGAGGTGCTCTACGATTTTCCGTCACCCAACTATGGCCTTATTGAAAAAGGGTTTGAATACACGGAGATGCTCCTTGATAAGTGGAAAGATGACTCCCTTGTTTCCATAGCAGTGGAACCCCATTCACCCTATCTTTGCGCTCCCGATCTTTTGCAAAGAGCAATGGAACTGTCTGACCGATATAGCGCCCCGCTGGTGATTCACCTCGCGGAGACAGAGCGCGAAGTACGTCAGACGCAAGATAAATACGGCTTCACACCCGTGGGCCATCTGGCCAACCTGGATATTTTATGTCCGCGCATGATAGCCGATCACTGTGTAGTTCTTACAGATGAAGACATAACCCTTCTGAAAAGGTTTGATGTAAAGGTCGCTCACAATCCTGAAAGCAACATGAAATTAGCCTCTGGAATTGCTCCGCTTCCTGAACTCATCAGGAGCGGGATCACAGTAGGACTAGGGACCGATGGGTGCGCGAGCAACAACAATCTCGACCTTTTTCAGGAGATGGATTCCGCGGCTAAGCTTCACAAGGTCAACACCCTTGATCCCACTGTCATGGATGCCAAGACCGTGGTCGAAATGGCAACCATTAATGGCGCCAGGGTGTTGGGAATGGATAGACTTGTCGGTTCCCTGGAGGCCCGTAAAAAGGCCGATATTATAGTGATTGATATTAGGAAACCACATCTTACTCCCATGTATAATGTCTATTCACATTTAGTATACGCGGTTACAGGGAATGATGTAACTACTGTTATTATAGACGGACGGATCGTTACGGAGAGACGCATATTAAAAACACTCGATTTAGAAGCGACAATGAATGCCGTCAATCGTATTGCAAACGAAAAACTGAGGTGTTTTTCTTGATGGCGTCGTAAAAAGTCAAAACACCCTCTCTCCCTTGATGGGAGAGGGCTGGGGTGAGGGTGAATAAGGATGACATTTCATATAGTTATTCCCCCTCCCCTTTGTCCCCTCCCACTGGGGGAGGGGAAAGATGGACTTTTTGCGAGATCATCTTTCTTGACAGCGGAAATTGATCGGGGTATTGGAGTAATGAGGAAAAAGAATATCTAAT
>JAUWMN010000136.1 GCA_030613165.1 Desulfobacterales bacterium | reverse complement strand
AGATTTAGAATTTCGCTAATAATTTCAAATGAGATAGGAGTTTGATCTTATCAAATCGTTATAAATTTCTTTATGAGTTTTTAAAGCACAGCTTTAGCTCGGAAGGCTTATTTTGAGAGAGCTTTGCACAACGCGACATTTTTTCGTCAGGCAAGAAAGGCAAAAATTTTAACCGGAGGAATACATTAGGTATTTCGAGGATTAAAATTTGAAGCCTGCCGCCGCATCACGGAAAAATGGCAGTTGTGCAAAGCTCTCACAAGGCGTCCCACGACCAGGAGTCAATGGTCACCCGCCGGGTCCGTTCCCTTGCGTCTGAGTCTGATACCTCTTCTATATGTCCTGGGCTGCCGTACGGCCTTTCCTTGGTAATAATGATCTCCACACGCCTGTTCGCGGCTCGACTGCCCGGCACATTGTTGGACGATACCGGTTGATGATATGAATGCCCGCTGATGTAAAAGCGTTTTCCCGTAGTTCCCATTTCTTCGATAAGGAATTTAGCCACCTCACAGGCACGAATGGCCGACAATTCCCAATTGGTGGGAAATCTTTCCGAATGAATGGGCGTGTTATCCGTATGGCCGACTACATTTACCATATAAGACGTTTGTTGAATGATACGCGCAATTCGTTCTAATGACCTTTTCGCCTCCGGCTTTAGGTTCGCCTCGCCGGTGTCAAAGAGCAAGTCGCTCGCCAACATAATCCGTACGGCCTTGTCCGGGATGAGATCAACAGTGGCAAAATCCTCCAGGTCATTCGCTCGCAGCATCTCCTTGCTCAGGTCGTAGATCCTGGAGATCGGCTCATTCACAGTTGGTACAAGCTCACCAAATTCCCCGGCAATCACGTCGGCGCCGGCCTCGAAATGTATACCTGTTGGTGGTATCGTTTCCTTGTCGGACACAACGTCTCGGCCGGGGTGCTGATAGATATAAAGGAGCGCAAACAAGATGAACATAGTCATCATCAAGTCCGACCAGGGTATGGACCAATGAGTTGTCTTTGGCATCCTGTTGCGAAAAAAAACATCTTCTTCACAGAAATTCCAAGGAGCGGTCTCGCCCATTGCTGGTTTTGGCGCTACGGAAGGTGACTCTTCTAATGGCATTCGCAGAACGTCCTTTTAAAGAATATAGGAGCTAATATATGCATTCATCATGCCGGAAGGGGAAAAAATATGAATATTTTGAAACACCCATTTATATTATCATGATGTTAGCTGGTTATGAGACCTTTGAAAAATGCGACATTTTTTTTGTCAGGCAAGGAAGGCAAAAAATTTAAGCAGAAGGAGAGACAAATGGAAAATTTTTCCTAACTAGGAGGCTGTCCGAGAATTCTGATCCTACTGCAAAAGCGTGAGAACGAGACAAAATTTTCGGACAGCCTCCTGCCTACGTTTGGCCCTTTTTCTCTATCTTGGCCCATGAGTCGCGCAACGATACCGTCCGGTTGAATACGAGTCTTTCTTCGGAAGAATCAACCGAATCGACACAGAAATAGCCGTGTCTCAGAAACTGGCAGCGACTTCCCGGCGCCGCGCCGGCCAGACTTGGTTCAACGCGGCACGACGTCAATGTCTCCAATGAGTTCGGATTCAAATAAGATTTGAAATCAGACCCCTCCTTTCCATCGGCAGGGTTTGCTTTGACGAAGAGATGATCGTACAGACGGACTTCGGCTTCGAGCGAGTGCGCGACTGAAACCCAGTGCAGCGTTCCTTTCACCCTGCGCCCGTCTTTAGACCAGCCGCCTCGTGTCTCCGGATCATAGGTACAGTGCAGTTCGATCACCTCGCCGGTCTGTTCATCCTTAATCACATCCACACACGTGATGTAATACGCGTGTTTCAGCCGCACCTCGCGCCCTGGAGCTAAACGGAAGAACTTTTTAGGCGCATCCTCACGAAAATCCTCTTGTTCGATGTACAGCACACGCGAAAAAGGGACTTTCCGTGACCCCATGCCGGGATCCTCGGGGTTATTCTCGGCATCTAACTCCTCCACTTGATCTTCCGGATAGTTGTCGATGACGACCCGAAGAGGACGCAATACCGCCATAACACGCTGAGCGCGTTTATTTAAATCTTCGCGGATGCAGTGATAGAGCAGCGCTATGTCGACCATACTGTTACTCTTTGCCACCCCGATCCGCTCACAAAAGTTTCGGATCGACTCAGGTGTGTAGCCGCATCTCCGCATGCCTGACAGTGTCGGCATCCGAGGGTCGTCCCATCCGGTGACGTGCCCTTCCTTTACCAACTCCAGGAGTTTTCGCTTACTCATAACAGTATAGCTGAGGTTGAGTCTGGCGAACTCGATCTGCCGCGGATGACAATCAACGGCTAATTCGTCAAGAAACCAGTCGTACAGAAGGCGATGGTCTTCAAATTCGAGCGTGCAAATGGAATGTGTAATCCCTTCGATGGAATCCGAAATGCAATGGGCAAAGTCATACATTGGATAAATGCACCACTTGTTGCCCGTCCTGTGATGTTCTGCTCTTAGAACACGGTATATGACCGGATCGCGCATATTCAAATTTCCAGACGCCATATCAATCTTTGCTCTAAGCACGTGGGAGCCGTCCTCAAATTCTCCCGCACGCATCCGTTCAAACAGGTCCAGATTCTCTTCAATTGACCGTATACGATACGGGCTCTCCTTGCCTGGCTCGGTCAGAGTGCCGCGATACTCTCTTATTTTATCCGCGCTAAGGCTGCACACGTATGCCCTGCCCTTCTTGATTAACTGTACAGCGTACTGATAGAATTGCTCAAAGTAGTCAGACGCGTAAAACAACCGGTCACCCCAATCGAACCCAAGCCATCGAACATCTGACTTGATCGATTCAACATATTCAACCTCCTCTTTGCTCGGATTGGTATCATCGAATCGAAGGTTGCAAATGCCCCCTTTGTTTTCCGCGGCGATACCGAAGTTGAGGCAAATAGACTTGGCGTGCCCGATATGGAGATAGCCGTTCGGTTCCGGAGGAAATCGAGTGTGAACTCGACCATCGTTCTTGTTTGCCTTCAGGTCTTCCGCGATAATAGTCCGGATAAAGTCTGAGGGGGTAGAAGTAGATTTTTCACTGTTTGACATGCTCATGGTTTTGTTTACCTCGATTATTAATATGATACATATTACAACTTCGCGAACTTATAACACTTTATTAGCTTGATTGCAGTTATAAAATAGCCGAATAGACAAAATTCCTCGTAACCCGTAACCCGTAACTCGTAACCCGCAACCCGTAACCCGCAACTCGCAACCCGTAACTCGACTACACCGTCCTCCCCCCAAATCTCGCTTGGATGTGTCGTATTACACTCCTTACAACATTGGGAAATGTAAAAGAGATATCCTCCAACTCCGTTGGAAAACGATACTTGCTTGTCCTGACATCTGAAATCTTACTCCCCACGATTTGAATATCGTCTAAGTTCCACCCGTGGAAGCCATTCTCGCGAGCGGCATTAAGCAACGGGGCCTTCTCCGGATCAATACCGAACACCTCGCATATAACCCGGTCTATACTGATGCAGTTGGTCCCTGCGAAGATGAGCCCCGCCCTTTTCACAATCCCTCGTCGCGGACCGCTCTTTTCCATTATATCTACGGCATCCACCAGAGTAAAACAGGGTTGTACCTGTTTGTGTATGGCAAGGAGCATTAAAGAAAATTTTTCGCGATCGCTTCGGACCGCAAAATGCCTCCACGTCTTCACCTTGCCTGCAACCAGCCCGTATAGATTCTTAACCGCGCCCGTAAAAAGCATCTGGCTGTGTGCCTTCAGCTTCGGCAGATTGATTATCCTGTCAAAATCATTGATGGTACTGGTTATTCGTACGTTCTCGTTATAAGACCTGTTTCCTTTAAAGGACACGATCGGGATGTTGTCTCTTTCCAGCAGGGGAAGTAATCCACAACCTGCCGCAACCTGCCGCACACTCCCAAAAGCCGGGCTGTCCCCCACAAACGGCAAACCGCCACCCGCCTTCACTATATCTGCCACGGCTTTTACAAAGAACGGGTGGGTATTTATCCCTGACCCCGGTAGATCCTTTACCAGCAGATTCGGTTTTAGCAGGACTTTATCGCCGGGCCGGACAATCCCTTCTATCCCTCCAAAATAAGAAAACGCCTTTCTGATATTCTCTTTTAGGCATCTCTTATCATATTCGGGACATCTTAAGACAACAACCTTTTCCATTGTCACGGAAGAACCCCTATAAGCGCTAAACTCACCGCAAAGACGCAAAGAACGCAAAGTTTTAAAGACCTAACTAAGCTCTCCTTTGCGCTCTTTGCGTCTTTGCGGTGAAATATTACAACTCATCAACCCTACGAACCGAAATCGTGTCCCCTACCCTGAGCTTCAATCTTTCAGCGGCACTCCCCATCACTGTTGACAACTCTAAATAATCGCTACTACCGAACAGCGCGATCATTCTCCCCCGGGACGCGTCAGAATACGTTCTCGCCACGGTATCCAACACCACATCATCCGCGACGATCTCAAAACGCCCCTGTCTTACAAAGTTGTCAAAATCCGCGCGGTTAATATTGGTGATAAGATTTCCGAACCGGTCCATAGAGATGATAGTCCCTTTTAATATTGAACCTTTTGAATCAGGCCTTAGAGTGTTGAGACGCACGGGTTCTGAAATCAATTCACCGAGTTCGGAACACGGAACCCCCTGGGACAGATGAGCGGCTACAGGCGCGAAAATATCTCTTCCATGAAATGTACTGCTGATCTCGGAAGGGATATGAGCCGATTCGGTAATCTTATAAACCTCGACTTCTTTCTCCAGGTCATAGACCATAGTAAACAGGCCATTATCCGGCCCCACAAAGAGATATCGATCTGTTTTAACAATCAGCCCGTGCCGTTCGGATCCCACGCCAGGGTCCACGACAGCAAGATGGATCGTTCCTTGAGGGAAATATCGATAAGATGTGCCGAGAACATAGGCCGCGCCCCGAATATCCTGAGGAGGAATCTCATGACAGATATCGACCAGCCGGGCTGACCTGTTGATTCCGAGGATCACGCCCTTCATTACCCCGACATAGTGATCCTTTGCGCCAAAATCGGTCAACAGTGTGATAATGGGTTCGGGCATGTCTTCTCCTATACTTCGAGGCGGTTGCAAAATAGCCGTACTTGTCTATTAGGTGAAAGAACTACCACTTTTACCTATATTTGACAAGCTTACTCGCAGTCTCCTCAAAGGACCTTCAAAAGCGCTTGAAATATATTTTTACCTGTGATAATAAATGTTGTTCCGTTGGGTATCGATATGATAACTTGGTACTTAATGCCTTAACGAAAAGTCATGTTCGGGCAAAATTCGAATTTCGAAATCCGAAATTCGAAACAAATTCGAATATCAAATGACAGAATGATCTAAACTAACGTCCTCGAACTACGCTGTTTTTGTCATTAACGCATTCTTATTTTTGGTCATTGTTGAGCGCTGACGCTTCA
>JAUWMN010000105.1 GCA_030613165.1 Desulfobacterales bacterium | reverse complement strand
TATGATCTTGATCAATTCCCGTATGGGAGAGGTGTCGCCGATGATTTCCCTCACATTATCTTTTGTGAGAAGGTCCTCTTTGAGCTGTTTGTTTTCATTAAGCAGACGCACCTTGTCCACGGCTCGGTTTACTATAAGCATTACCTCTTCAGGGGTAAAAGGCTTTTCAATGTAGTAAAAAGCTCCGCGTTTTACCGCCTCCACCGCGTTTTCGATGGATGCATAGCCGGTCATCATAATCACTTCTGTTTTAGGGAAATGTCCCTTGACCCGGTCAAGGACTTCCATCCCGTCCATTTCCGGCATACGGATATCGGTCAGGACAATATCGAAGGGATCTGTTTTTATTCGATCGAGGGCTTTGGGGGATTCCTGAAACGTTTCCACATGGAAATGGTTTTTGATTAGTTTCCTTTGCAGATTACGCAGCACCAACGGCTCATCATCAATGATCGCAATACGTATCAACTTGTGTTTGTCGTCATCTTTCAACAACAGACAGCCTCCTGCCTCATACGCTCGGCCTTTTTAAATTCGCGGGAATACCGACCGACGGCAGCGTTACTGTAAACTTGGTGTGCTTTCCCTCTGTACTGGCAACGTCGATCCGACCTCCGTGCATGCTCACGATCCCGTGGGAGACGGAAAGACCCAGACCGGTCCCTTTGCCCGGCGCTTTCGTGGTAAAAAAGGGATCGAATATATAAGGGAGGGCGTGGGCCGGTATACCACAACCATTGTCTTCGACGTGAACGGCCAAGTACCCGTGCGAAGATGATTTTTCAACCCCAATTTTTATCTTGCCGTTTTTGCCGACAGCATCCGCGGCGTTCAGGATAAGATTTAGAAAAACCTGTTGCAACTGCTGTTTGTCTCCGCGTATATAAGGAAGGTCGGGTTGGATGCTCATCTCTATTCTTGCCCCGGAAACCTTGACCTGATTTAATGCCAATTTCTTTGTTTCTTCAAGCAGGTTGCCCAGTTCAAGAGGTTCGGAGACCGATTCGCTCTCCCTCGCAAACTCAAGCAGGTTGCGCACGATACCCCGCGACCGCTTTGCCTCTCCGATGAGATCGCTAATCATTTCAACCAGATCTTCTTCGGAGAGGCTCTTATAGTCCTCACGCAGGGAATATGCGGTAAGCATGATATTGTTAAGCGGATTGTTTAATTCGTGTGCAACCCCTGCTGTTAAGGTTCCAATCGCTCGGAGTTTATGTGACTCCATCATGGCGGTTTGATGTGCGGCGAGTTGCTCGAGCATTTGGTTGATGGCGACTTCCACTGTGGTAAATTCGTCTCGGTACTTGCGCATCGGCTCCATCGGAGAAAAATCACCCTTGGCTATTCTTTGTGTGCGGTCAATGAGACGATTCAGTGGCTTCATCAGCCGTTGTGACAGGAAACGAGCGAAAAAAAATGTCATTACAAGGACAACAACAAGACAATAAATAGGAAGCCGATGGATCAGGTCGAGCATATCGTTCATCGAATTCTGCTCATTCAAAGTCATAGAAGATGCGGTTTTTACCATCTCAGCGCCATGTTGTCTTAAGGCTGTTTCGATTCCTTGTTTTTTTTCTGGTTTCTTAACTCCCCTTCTCTCCAGAATCATAAGCTCTTGCAGGAGGTTCCTGTATGTGTCGAGGTCTTTTATAATAGCCTTTACTTGCTCTGGCGAAAGGACAATTTGGATGTTTTCCAAGTTTTCGGAAAAGAGGACTTGGGCGTTACTGACGCTTTGTACTGCATCGTCCAGGTTTGTGTGGTACAGGAAGTAGTTTTTCTCCCACCTCCTGGCCTGTTCGATTTCAAAAAGATATCTTTCCGAGACTTGAAGAAAATGGACTTTTTGCTGGATCCTGTTTATGGCGACCACGGAACCTATAATAATGGTCATCGACATAAGAGAAAACAGGATGAACACGAGAGTCATTTGCAGCCGGAAGCTAAAATTGGGACGGCTAAGAAGTTTCCGGTCGGCGATATCTGTCGAGAGCCTCTCAGTAGTAATATTTTCTTCGGAACTACGTGGAAGTTCCGACTCAAATGCGATAGGCTTATCCATTATTTACCTGTCTCCGATACCAAAAATTATTATTTCATGAGCCTTTGGCGCTTGTCCATGCTTCTGCAACAGTTTCTCTCATAGGAAATAAAAAAATCTCTTTTAAGATGTGATTAGGAACAACAAGACAAAGAACGTCCACGCAAGATAACACATAAAAAAATAGCAGATATCAGCGAAAAAGTAAAATCCCAAAATCAAGAGACTCTATGAGGCTGTCCGAGAATTATGTCCGTAACGAAAAAGAGTGAGAACGAGACAAAATTTTCGCAAATTTGAGGAGAATAGCAAGCCTATTTGACGAAAACTTGCGGATATTTAGGCCGTTTCTCACGCTTTTGCAGTAGGATCAGAATTCTCGGACAGTCTCCTATAAAGGGAGTTTTAAAAACAGCGGGTTGGTATTGATAACGGACTTGTTGTGAAGGTCTCTAACAGTTATTTTTTTCCCTTACTGTCAAAACGCGACAGGGGGTCATTTGAACCAAGAGGGAGATGTCCCTCTTGATCTTATCGTAAAGTTCGTCTTTTTTGTTCGGAAGCGCAATCACAATCGCGGCTATGTGGAACTCCCGTGTGAACCTGCACAGCCTTTCTATGTATTCACCGTGACACTTATGCTGTTCAACGGCAACGCCATTCATGATGCTTAGGTCTAACAGTTGCGCTATTTTTTCCTTAATCTTCTGCGCTTGCTTATCTTCTGGGAGGCGGCAAGTTGTCATCTGAACTGAATTGGCAGGGTCTGCTTCGGCAAAAAAGAGAAAAACGGGCTTCGAACCGCTTCTCTTGGCGAATTCAAGTGCATAGTGAATAGCAGTCAGCGATAGCTCCGAAAATTTATCTACAGGTATCAGTATCTTGTCCAACGAATCTCATCCTCCATTCATCACAGAACGGACTTCTATGGGTATAATGATGCCATAGAGACCTTGGTCTCATAGCTTTTGGCGCAGTGTAGCATTATCTACTATCAAGGAATGTGCCAAAATAGTATGTGACGTGATAACAAATAGTTATGGCTGGGGGTGACTGACGCTTAGGGCTAAGCAAGTTTCACTATGAAACTATTGTTTGATTTGCTCTTATTTCATTTCCGGAAGTTCGACGCTATTTATTCCTTTTTCACGATAGGTTTTGTATTCACAGGCCGCGTGTATCTTTTTTACAAGCTCATCAGGATCAAAAGGCTTCATGAGATAGTCGAAGGCCCCTAACTTCATTCCCTCGATGCCGACTTCAACGGATGCATGCCCCGTGAGCATGATGACTTCCGTAACAGGCTTAATTTGCTTGATTTCCCGCAGCGTGTCAATTCCATTGATCCCCGGCATAAGTACGTCCAGCAACACCACGTCAAAATCCTCTTCCTTGACCTTTTCCAGGGCTGTGGCGCCGTCATACGCTACACTGACATCAAATCCCCTATTGTTTAATTGTCTTGAGAGGTACTTAATAGTTATTTCTTCGTCGTCAACTAAGAGCAGCTTATGTTTCACGGGTAATAGTCCTTTCAGTCACTTGTTCAGAAAAAATCGGTGCATCAACAACCTATTATTAACAATACATCTTGTTTTTCAGAGAGTCAATTGTCATTGGTTTTTTTTCAACAGTGTTTGTTGTCACTTTGTTGTGGGGCCGTTTTGCAAAGCGGAATGAAACCCTGTTTCATTATGGAACACCCATCGCCAGAGCCGCCCCCCTTTGGTTGTCATGGCGTACAGAGCAAGGTGGGTACCGTAAAAAGGAGAATGAAAAGTTTCATATTGAAACAAAAGAGTTGTGGTCTTGCCGATCACTTTTATGCATAACAATTGAAAATTATGGACTATATTGGCTTGGCACATTTTTTGAATTTAGATCGGACGTCGATATTGTTCATACAATTCTATGGATCATGCAATGTTCGGATTAAGACAGATTATTAAAAAACTGTTCTTCGCGGGCGGGAAGGGCGCTGAACCAGCGAAATCGTCTGGTGCTGTTCGCTCCGTGTTTAAGACCAGGTATTGGAACTTTAAAGCGCTGTTAGATATTAACCACAAGACGCTTGAGATTATGTCTAACATGGAACACGCGCTTCAAGGGGGTCATGGCTTCGGCATGGCCTTTATTCGGGCCAATTGTACCGCCATTTCAGTTAATCTATATAAAATCATTGATAAAATTAACAAAATTTCTCCTGGCCGCTATCAAGAGCTATATGATGTCTTTGCAAAAGTCCAGAATGAAATCAATTGTATTTTGGAGGACCGCAAGGACTGGAAGGGCGGAGAAATGGTGCTCCACCTGGAGGCGGTCAACAAAAATGCTATCGATCATGTCGGCGGCAAGATTGCCAACCTGGGCGAAATCATGAATCGGGTAGGCCTTCCGGTGCCTCAAGGATTTGTTATCACAGCCTCTGCCTATGAACTTTTTATGGAATATAACAGCCTGAGGGACAAAATCAACCAGAGGCTTCAATCTGTGAAATTCGAAGATATGGAATCGTTGCAAAATGCGAGTATTCATATTCAGGAACTTATAGAACGATCCCCGCTTCCTCCCGAGCTTGAAAAGGCGATAACGGACGCCTACACCCTGCTTGAAGAAAAAACAGAACATGGTGTCCATGTCTCAATGCGCAGCAGCGCTTTGGGGGAAGATACGCAGGGCGCCTCTTTTGCCGGCCAGTATCGATCAGAGCTCAATGTAAGCGAGGAATCCCTGATCCGTGCGTATAAGCAAATTTTGGCCAGTAAGTACTCACTCCAGGCCATCACGTACCGTCTCAATAAAGGATTTCGAGATGCAGACATTGCGATGTGTGTCGGGTGTATGGCAATGGTCAGGGCTGTTGCGAGCGGAGTGATTTACTCGTGTGATCCCGGCAATACTCACAACAATGTGGTGATCATCAACGCGGTTCCCGGTCTCGCCATGTCGGTCGTGGACGGCAGCGTATCTCCGGATCTCTTTGTGGTCTCCAAGGACCCCCCCGGTCAGATTCTGAAGCATGAGGTTTATACCAAAAAACAGAAAATCGTATGCCTCAATGAAGGAGGGATACAGTCCCTGGATGTGACGGGCCAGGACAAGGATGCCCCCGCTATTACCAATGACCGGGCTGTGTCCTTGGCCGGGATGGCCACACGTCTCGAAGATTTCTATGGGACGCCTCAGGACATAGAGTGGGCCATAGGAGAGGATGGGGTAGTCAAAATCCTGCAAAGTCGTCCCCTTAAGCAAGTAGATACGTCAGCACGGGTTATCAAGGAGATTCCTGATGTAACGATAGGGCAACGAGTTATCACGGAAGGAGGGGTTACGGCGAGTCCCGGTGTGGCCTGCGGCCCGGCATTCATAGCCCGCACAACCTCGGACGCACTCCACTTTCCCCAGGGCGCTGTCCTGGTGACAAAGTATGCCTCGCCGCAATGGGCCGCGCTTTTGGATAAGGCCACAGCGCTGATAACTGATTGCGGCGGCGTCGCCGGGCATTTGGCTACTGTCGCAAGGGAGTTTGGCATCCCCGCGCTTTTCAATGCCGATGCAGCAACGGACAAAATCCGAAACGGCGACACCATCACAGTTGATGCAGACACACGGAAGGTCTACGAAGGAAAGGTTGAGCCATTGTTAAAAGAGGCGCAAACAGAAAGGCTGAATCCGATGAAAGGGACCCCTGTTTACTCTATCCTGGAAAAAGTCCTTGAGCACATTACACCGCTTAACCTCACGAATCCGGATGGGAATAATTTTACGCCTCCAGGGTGCCGCACTTACCACGACATTACCCGATTTTGTCACGAGAAAGCCGTAGACGCAATGTTTGCCTTTGGCGGGAACAATAAACAGATAGAACGGGCAGGCAAACAATTGGTCGGCGATGTGCCCTTGCAGTACTGGGTTATTGACCTTGGAGACGGATTTAAAGGACCGGTTGAAGACGACACAGTCCACCTGCAAGACATTGCATCCACCCCGATGCTGGCCATATGGGAGGGGATGATTGCCGTGCCGTGGGACGGCCCCCCCGCTATCGATACAAAAGGCTTTTTATCGGTCATGATGGAATCAACCATGAATCCTAATCTGCATTCAGTAGGCCGGTCTTCCTACGCTCAAAAAAATTGTATAATTATTTCAAAGAATTTTTGCAATTTTAGTTGCCGATTCGGGTACCATTTTTCTGTAACACAGGCGTTTTTAAGTGAGCGACCAAGAGAAAATTACATTAAGTTTGGTTTCAAGGGGGGGGCGGCGGACTTTGGCCGAAAGCTACGCAGGATGAAACTTATCGAGGAAATCTTGACCATGTTCGATTTTCTTGTGGAGATTCGCGAGGATTTTATAGGCGCCC
>JAUWMN010000031.1 GCA_030613165.1 Desulfobacterales bacterium | reverse complement strand
AGTAGATGGCTGTTTCTGCAAGAGGCTCTATTATTTGGATAATTCTCGGGAACGATTGGCAGCCGCCTGAAGCGCCTCTATAATAACCTCTTTAACCCTGTTGCCTTCCAACACCTTGAACGCGGCCTCGGTTGTTCCTCCTGGAGATGTTACCTTCTTCCGGAGAAGACCCGCTGGTTCCCCTGTCTCTTCTATCAATTTTACTGCACCTTTGATTGTCTCAAGGGTCAGTACCAAGGAATCGGCTTCAGTAAGTCCCAGGGTTTTGCCGGCAGCGACTAATGATTCCACTAAATAAAAGAGATATGCCGGCCCGGAGCCGCTCAACGCTGTAACCGCGTCTAAGCTGACCTCATCAAATTCGATCACCTTTCCTATTGCCTCCAAAACAGCACGAACTCTCTTTAAATCCTCCTTTTTCGCATATCTATTCCCTGCCATTCCTGCCATCCCTGCCTGAACCAAGGCAGGTGTATTGGGCATTACTCTGACAATAGGAAGCTTCGATCTCTCTTCCTCATCCAAAGCAGCATAAAGGCGTCCCTCAATCCTTTGCAGTGGAACACCAGCTGCGATGGAGACCACAACCTTTCTATCCGTCACAGCATAATTAGAATCCCTTGCAATTCCTTCAAGGACCTCATTCATATGCTGTGGTTTTACCGCAAGCACGATAATCTCGCATCGGTTAAATACAGAAACATTATTCTCTCCTATCTGAACACCGTATCTTTCGGCCATATACGCACAACGACTCACGCTCACATCACTTGCAATTAGATGTTCCGGCCTGGAAACTCCTGATTGCAGCAAGCCGTTTATGATAGCCTCCGCCATGTTGCCGGCCCCGATAAAGCCGATATTACTATTTAATTCTGGCATCTTCTACTCCTTACAATTCCTAAATTCCTAAATTCGGAATTCCTCAATTATCTTTCAGCAGTTCTTCCATTACCGCATCATGTATAACCGGACGAAAACCCTTGATCTTATCATTATCCCTTGTTGGATGCACTCGATTCGTCAGTAGGATCACAATGATCGAACGCTCAAGGTCGATCCAGAATGAAGTGCCTGTGTAGCCTAAGTGCCCCACACTCTGCTCTGAAAAATAGCGTCCGCTGCTTGAATCCGGTTGCGTGGGCACATCAAAACCGAGCGCCCGTCCCAAAGGCTGTGGTTTTAAAAAGGTATGTAGCATCTCAGGATGAAACAGCCCCCTGTTCGGCCTCTCGTGATAGACATTCAAGAGTTCGACAAGGAGTCGGTGGATATCCTGCGCAGTACCAAACAAACCCGAATGCCCGGCCACTCCACCCATGGCATAGGCGTTGTCATCATGCACTTCCCCTTCCAGGACCTTTTTTCTCCACGGACACTCCTCTGTAGCGGCAAAGTCGATACGAGGCCGTGTTTTTTTAGAATCCAGGGGGAGAAAGAAAAGGTGTTGAAGGCCTAATGGCTGGTAAATAGTCTCTTCTATAAAAAGGTTCAAGGGCATTTTTGAGACAACCTCTATTACCCACCCCAAAATCATGAATCCGATATCACTGTAAACCGCTTGAGTACCAGGAGCCGCGATCAGTCTCTCGGACAACAGCATTCCTTCCAGCCCCTCTTTTTTCCGTTCCGGAGGAAATGTCATAAGTCTCTTATAATAAGGCCGATAGTCCGGAAGACCTGAATTGTGGGCAAGAAGCTGTCGGACGGTAACCCTTTCTTTGTCAGTCCCTTGAAATGCGGAAATAATTGTGCCGATATCTTGGTTAAGAGACAATTCTCCTCTCTGAATCAAAATCATTGCGCCCAGTGTGGTCGCCAATGGTTTGGTCAGCGAGGCCAGGTCAAAAACGGTCTCTTTGGTCATCCTCCTTTCGGGATTGATCCGCGCTACTCCATAAGCATCAAAAATCGCCAGATCGGCCCCCTTTGACACAAGGAGAACGGCGCCGGGGAATACCCCTTCCGACACAGCTCTTTTCATTAAACGTTCCGTTGTCTTCATTTGTCGCATATCAATCTTTTTTAAAGGGGTCTTTTATCTTAAATCATTCTCAGGGGCGATAAAACCGTGAAGCTCTGAATCGAACGCAGGAATAACCATACACATAATTGATACCAGAAATTCCGGCAAATTGCAATTTTGTAATTCCGCAAAAGCCTTGACACCCATGACCTAAATTGCATATTACACTATGGAGGTTGTCCGAGAATTCTGATCCTACTGCAAAAGCGTGAGAAACGGCCCAAATTTCCGCAAGTTTTCGTCAAATAGGCCTGCTATTCTCCTCAAATTTGCGAAAATTTTGTCTCGTTTTCACTCTTTTTCGTTACGGACATAATTCTCGGACAGCCTCCATAGGCAAAGACTTTGTAAAAAGTCTTTGAGGAATTCATCAGGTCTGTTTTTTGCAGGAACTGGTCGCAAAACGGACCGGCAAATTCGCAACCACAGTTTGAAACCTTTGCAAAACGCGACATTTTGAGCGCTATGCAAAGGTCTCAGCTTACGGAAGGTTTTATTATGGATATATCCGCCCATACAAACATTGTCCACATGGTATTAAATGCAGGGCCAATGGTCCAGTTTGTCCTTTTCCTCCTTCTCCTTCTTTCAGTTATTTCCTGGACCATTATGTTTGCCAAATATACTTATCTTAAAAAGGCTCAAAAGGAGTCAAGTCATTTTATTGATACTTTCTGGAAAAGCCATGACCTGTTGCATGTCTTGAAAGAAGCAAAAACTATGAAATTCTGTCCTATCGCGCGAATCTTTCGTATCGGATACAGGGAATGGGGAAGACTTTATAAACTTCAGTCAAAAAAATCGTCAGTAAACACGTCTTCCCGGGGCGCTCTCGAACAAAGTGAGAATATGATAATAGATAATGTAAACCGAACTCTGAAAAGAGCAGTCACCACAGAATTGACCCGCTTGAATCGAATGCTCACTTTCTTGGCCACCACCGGCAATACAGCCCCGTTTATCGGTCTTTTTGGCACTGTATGGGGCATCATGAATGCCTTCCACGGAATTGGGCTGAAGGGTTCGGCCAACTTGGCAACAGTGGCCCCAGGAATCTCCGAGGCGCTTATTGCTACTGCCGCAGGGCTTGCGGCAGCCATACCGGCAGTTGTGGCTTTTAACTATTTTACCAACAGGATTCGCACCATAGATTCTGAACTGCATAATTTTGCGGCTGATTTACTTAATCTGATCGAAAGGAATATGGCTCAAGCACAAAAAAATGGCAGGGTTGAATAACGACAAAAATTTGATGTCGGAAATCAACGTTACCCCGCTTGTGGATGTAATGTTGGTTCTGTTGATTATCTTTATGGTTGCCGCGCCCATGATGACGCAGGGGGTAGATGTTTCACTCCCGCAAACAACGTCGGAGGGGCTCCCCCTTGGCGAGGAACCATTGATTGTCACGATCGACAGAGTACAACAAATTTTTATAAATGATTACAAAGTAACATTGGATGGACTTCAATTAAAATTGAAAAAGATACGCGAGGGCCGTTCAGGCGTGGGAGTTTATCTACGTGCTGATAAGGGAGTACCGTACGGCATTGTTGTTAGGGTAATGTCCGAGATCAAAAACGCGGGTATTGAAAAGCTTGGTATGGTCACCGAGCCACTTCAAGAAACAAAAGGCATAAACTGATTTTTTAATGACACATGAGCAACTCTATTCCTTTCCGGAAGATACCATCAGAGAAAACCGGATACTGGTCCGGATGGCTGTTCTTGCGGCGGCATGTCATCTTGTTTTATTCACGGCTGTTATTTTCACCCCGAAGTTAGGCCCTCGTCCGATTTTTACGCCAAAAGCGGTCAAGGTCGATCTGGTAACCCTCCCCGCAGCAAAACCGCGAGGGGCAGTTCCATCCAAAGTGGTTCAAAAATCGCCTCTTGCAAGCGCCCTGCCGGAGAAAACAGCTCCAAGGCCTGAACTAAGATCAAAAAAGAGAACAAAAACAACTGTCAGCAAAAAGGTATCCCTGACAAAAAAGCCCTTAAGTGTTAAGAAATCATTGAAGGAGAGAACATACAAAGCAATCAAAGCGGTCAAGACCGCTATAGAGCGAATCGAAAAAGAACTTCCACGCTCAAGGTCCAGACAGGTTGTGTCAGCCATAAACAAATTAAAAGAGCAAGTCGCGGCTCAGGAAGAAGGGGTAGTTAACGGCGCGGCTGACAAGGCAAGAGATTTGCAGCTTCTGGATATCTATAACGCCGAAATATGGCATCAAATCCAACAACAATGGGCATTCTCGAATCAATTGGCACAGGGGAGAACTAACCTTGAAGCAACAATCATAACAAAGATCATGAAAGATGGTCAAATAAGAGACTTGTGGTTTGAAGAAAGGTCGGGAAACAATTTTTTTGACGATTCAGTCTTCAGAGCAATCAAAAAGGCCAGCCCCCTTCCGCCTCTGCCCGAAGGATATCCACGCCCTTATTATGAAGTCGGTTTTAGGTTTAACCTTTCTGAATTGCAAAAAAGTGTAAGTCAATAATCATATGTGGAATAAAAAAAGATTAATACTTTCCGTCACCCTTACCTTGCTCATATCTATCGTGGCATTTCCGGCAGCCGCGAGAGTATACATCGATATCAATTCTCCCTATCTAAAAAAACTCCCACCAGCAATACCTACATTGAAAAACTTAGGGATTGACAATAGACACCAGTATCTGATGAAGGAACTTGCCGAATTATTGGGAGACACACTCTCATTTACCGGCTTTTTCAAGCTACTTGATCCTGACAGCTTCCTGGTAGACCCCCAGAAAGCAGGGCTGACAAGGGATTTGATTCAATTTGAGAACTGGAGATCTATTGGCGCGGAATTATTGATCAACGGAGGAATCAGCTATAAGAACGGTATTCTAAAGATAGAACTCCGTCTCTTTGACATCTTTGGCAGACGTCTGATCATCGGGAAACGATATACCGGACATATTGGCGACAGGCGTAAAATAATACGTAGATTTTGCAACGAAATCATATATCACCTCACAGGCGCCAAAGGGGTGTTCAATACTCAGATCGCCTTTGTGTCAACCACCACCGGCAACAAAGAAATCTACCTGGCCGACTTCGACGGTTACAATATAAGACAGTTTACAACCACAAAGAATATTACCCTCTCCCCGGCCTGGTCGCCTGATGCCCAGTGGATTGCATATACGGCTTATCGCAAGAAAAAGCCTGATATCTATATCAAACATGTAAGTAAAAACCTGCCGGGAAAAGTTATAGCCTTTAAGGGGTTGAACACTACACCTGTATGGGAACCCATACAGTCTTTGCTCTCTGCCACTTTTTCCAAAGACGGGAATCCGGAAATTTATCTATTGACCAGTTCCGGGAAGATTATTAAAAGACTAACATACAATTGGGGAATAGATACCTCTCCCACATGGTCTCCGGACGGAAAAAAGTTCGCTTTTGTGTCCAATAGATCAGGAACACCGCAAATTTATATAAAAGACCTGGACAAGAATCAGGTGAGACGTCTAACTTATGAGGGGAGCTATAACACGACTCCGGAATGGTCCCCACGAGGAGACTTTATCGCCTATTCCGGTGTGACAAACAGCCACTTCAATATCTTTATTATAGGCGTGGACGGTGAGGGACCGTACCAATTGACCAGAGACACAGGGGATAATGAATCGCCGACATGGTCACCGGACGGCACATTAATTGCTTTCAGTTCAACAAGGGAAGGGGCGGAACGTATATATGTAATGAATGCCAACGGAGCGGATCAACGTCGCCTTCTGATTCTGTCAGGAGAGCAAACCTCCCCCCGGTGGTCTCCCAGATAACAAAACTTCTGGTCAATGTGTAGATGTTGTGTTATCTTATCAATTTAATACTTGATGAATTCGTAAGAAGTCGCCAAGCACTCCATGTCGTCATTCCCGCGAAGCTTGTCCTCGACCCGATCGGGGAGCGGGAATCCAGTAATATCAGTCGGTTCTGGACTCCCGCCTGCGCGGGAGTGACAGAGTATCAGACTTTTTACGAATTCATCAATACTTGACAGCTTCATAATCACTTTTAATAACTATTATATATGAAAGGAGGTGAAACTGAATGGCTAAAAGATTAGGAACGTATTTTATCCTTTTATTGGCAATTTCGTCTCTCCTGTTTGCAGTGTCCTGTGCTAAAACCAAAGTAAAGTCAGAACCCTCAGAGATGCAGGAGGTCGTGACAGAAGAAGAAATGCCTGCTGCAGACATGCAAATAGAAGAGATAGAAGAGGAGGAGGGTCTCACTGAAGAACAATTGAGCGCGCAAGAGTTGGCTGAAAGAGAAGGAGTTCTCCGAGACAGGTTTGTTAATCAAGACATTCACTTTGAATTTGATAAATCAAGTCTTCTGCCGGAAGCAAGGGAAATTTTGAAGGAGAAGGCGGAGTGGCTCTCTATGACTCGGGGTGCCGCTGTCACCATAGAAGGACATTGTGACGAACGGGGCACCAACGACTATAACCTGGCATTAGGGGATCGACGCGCGGAAAGCGCCAAAAGGTTTTTGGTAGACCTTGGGATCTCGGCCGGCAGGCTTACTACTGTCAGCTATGGAGAAGAGCGTCCGTTTGATCCGGGACACAACGAAGAAGCATGGGCCAAGAACAGGAGGGCTCATTTTGTCATAGAGTAACACCGTGCTTGATGCCCTCCTGTAAGGGGGGCATCAAGCATCCGTGCCCACGCCCAAAAGACGTGGCTTGGGATCTTTGAAAAATGAGGTTGTCATGCATCATAGAATAATTAAGTTCGGGAGTATAATTGTTGGCACGTTGTTGTTAACCGGTTCTGTGTTCCTGCTCTCCGGTTGCGCTCTCAAAAAAGATCTTTTAATAACCAGATCTAATCTAAGCCACAAAATCTCCTCGCAGACAAAAGACATCACTAAGATTAAAGCCGACCTAAAAGCACACCTTAATGAATGGAATAAGGAAAAAAAGAAGCTTCGTACCACCCAGGCAGAGCTGAGATCGCTTTTACTCGAGCTTCGAGAAGAGGTGGCCAAGCTTCAAGGTTATTTAGAAAAAAACACACACCTTTTAGAAACATCCGCCCAAAAAAGCAACAAATATCGGTCAAAGCTGGATGAAACAACTCAAGCCATTATGAAACGATTACTTCATATAGAAGCATATCTCGGGATGGAATCCGCGGAAAGCACAATACCTTCGGCAGCAGAATCAGCCACGCTCGACAAGGTCCCCCCCGCGAAAAAGCTAACAGGAGACAATCTCTATGCCGCGGCCAAAAAACTTTTTGATGAAGGGAATTACGATAAAGCACGCGAACAATTTCAAACATTCTTAAATGAAAATCCCAAATCTAAAAAAGCCGATAATGCGCAGTTCTGGATAGGTGAGACGTATTATCATGAAAAATGGTATGAAAAAGCCATCCTGGCATATCAAAAAGTGATTGAAAAATATCCAAATGGGAATAAGGTGCCGAGCGCTCTTCTGAAACAAGGACTTGCATTTCATAGTATAGATGACAAAGGGAACGCCCGGCTTATATTAAAGGAATTAATACGGAAGTTTCCGAATTCAAAAGAAGCGGAAATAGCAGAAAAAAAGTTAAGCAGGATGAAGTAATTGAAAGTCATCGGTATTGACCCTGGTCTGGCAAATACAGGGGTTGCCATTATTTGTGGAAATGAAAATCAGACATCAGATTACGCTTTTGGCACGATCCGGACCTCTAAAGAAAAAACCCTCGCAAGTCGCTTGCACCATATCTACTGTGAAATCCAAAAAATTATAAAAAAGGAACACCCCGATCTCATGGTTATTGAGGATATCTTTTCCCTTGAAAAATATCCTAATTCCGGAATTACTCTCGGCAAGGTCTGCGGTGTGCTCTTACTTTCAGGGCATCTTAACGGTATTCCAACCATAGAGATAGCCGTCAGGGAGGCAAAACAGGTTCTTACCGGAAACGGCAGCGCCACCAAAAGCCAGGTCGAAAAAGCTGTTCGTCACCTCCTGAACCGACCAACACCGATCCGTCCTTCCCATGCTGCCGACGCCCTTTCGTTGGCCTTCATCGGACTGTACCGCTATTCGCACGAAAAAAGGATTAAAAGTCAGTTAAATGGTTGATCAAGCGTTATCAATTTTGATATAAGAATTTAAACTATGATAGCTTACTTAGAAGGAAAACTTCTCAAAAAAGAACCGGACAGAATCGTACTCCTCACGCAACAGATAGGCTACGAGATTTTTGTCCCGGCCGTGGTACGAAAAAATTTAGAAAGCAGTCAGATAGGTGATGATATAGCGCTGTACATATACCATCATCAGACAGAACGCCAGCCTAAACCAATTCTCATCGGTTTCAACCGGGAAATAGAGAGAGACTTCTTCCGTGATTTTATAACCGTGGAAGACATCGGTCCTCTTAAGGCAGCCAAAGCGCTGACCGTTTCGGTTAGACAGCTCGCTCGCGCGATAGAAGAACATGACCTTGGGGCTTTAAAAAAATTGAAAGGGATAGGGCCACGAACCGCAAAAAAGATTTTGGCCACCCTTGAAGGAAAAATGGGCAAGTTCGCACTGATTCGCGAGCCCGGGCAGACAGAGTTGAAACCGATCGAAGACTTTGTAAAGCAGGTACAGGAAGTCCTTGTCAACCAACTCGGCCATAGACAATCAGAGGCAAAGAAAATGATTTCCGCGGCTTTAAAGCGAAAAGCTGAAATCTCTTCAGCAGAAGCATTGTTTGAAGAGGTCTATCGGGGAGAAACAGCCAAGTGAAGCCTCATACATCAAACGGACATCCAGCAACAGAAATTACAACAGAGAGCCTCCTCTCAAAAGAGACTCTTCCTGTTGATGAAACGCCGGAAATACTGTCACTGAGGCCGCAGTCGCTTACCGACTATATTGGTCAACTTAGCGTAGTGGAAACCCTCCAGATTGCCATTAAAGCGGCATTAAAGCGTAAGGAACCGATCGATCATATTCTGTTTCACGGGCCGCCAGGACTCGGGAAAACCACATTAGCCCATATTATCGCACACGAAATGGGCGCAAATCTTACATCCACATCCGGACCGGCCTTAGAAAAGGGAGGAGATCTACTCGGTATCCTCACACACCTTGAGGAAGGGGATATTCTGTTTATCGATGAGATACATCGCCTCCCAAAGGTAGTAGAAGAACTTCTATACCCTGCCATGGAAGACTTTGCAGTAGATTTTATTTTCGATAAAGGGGTGCATGCTCGAAGTCACCGCTATAGACTCAAACGTTTTGCTCTGGTTGGGGCCACAACACGGGTAGGGCTTCTTTCCTCTCCGCTCCGTGACCGTTTTGGCATTTTCAGAAATCTCGATTTTTATTCAGTCGAAGATCTGACATTCATAGTCAAACGTTCTGCCGCGCTTCTTGACATCCCCATTGATGACGAGGGCGCCTATGAGCTCGCAAAGCGTTCACGAGGCACTCCTCGTATCGTAAATCGCCTTTTAAAACGCGTACGCGATTTTGCCCAAGTCCGTGCCGACGGTACAATACAAAAAGAGACGGTAAGAGAAGCGCTCCGCCTGGAAGGGGTAGACGAAAAGGGTCTTACAGACCTGGATCGAAGGTTTCTCAAAACCATCATTGAGTTTTATCAAGGAGGGCCGGTTGGCATTGAAGCGATTGCCGCTACTCTTCAGGAAGAGACCGACACTCTGGTGGATGTAGTGGAACCGTACCTTCTGAAAATCGGATTTGTCACTCGTACATCACAAGGGAGAAAAGTACCTGAAGAGACCTTTAAGCATTTAGGATTCCCGTATCAGAATCAACAGTGACATCTCAAGTGCCTAAATTTTGAAGTGTAAAGTGCCTAAAGTTAAGGTAGTCTGTCAATTTAAGATTAACTGCGCCAAAGGCGCACTCCTTAACTTCAAACTTTAGGCACTTCAAACTTTAGTTGAGTTACTTTATCTCACTGTTTATGATCAACCTCTAAGAAAAAGAAGCACATTATGGAATATGACGAGGGAAAAATAGGACGCGTGTTTATGCTCCGTTTTGATGACGGAGAAGATTTTGTTGATCTGATCCATTCGTTTGTAAAGAAAAAA
>JAUWMN010000226.1 GCA_030613165.1 Desulfobacterales bacterium | reverse complement strand
CACCAGAATGTGATCTCGTTCCCATCGGCTCCAATAATTTTTGTTTCAGAATCGTGACTCTTGCCGTCTTCAAAGCACTGTTTGACGATACATAGTTCACAAGCCTTGTCACGGCCGTGGGCCACGGCCTAGCATTTTTTGCCGACCAGGTCGCGCCCAAACAGATCCCTTGCAACTTCATTTGCCCATACAATGTTAAGCTGTTCATCTAACATGAACATGTGATCTGTTACAGCACCGATAATGCCCGCAAGTTTTTCCTCGCTCTCCTGCAGCACTTCTGCTGATTTTGCAATTCTTCCTAAATATTTTGTCTCTATTTCAAGCGCCGCCTTTTTCTTTTGACTCTTGTAGTAAGCACTGCTTACAACTCCAAATAACAACAATGTTATTGATGCAAGTCCCAAGGTTTTTGCTGCATGTGTACTTATGGGCCCTGCTATCTCAGAATACCCAATAGCAATACCGATCGACCATAGCTGGTTCCCTAAATGAATCGGGGCATACGCTACAAGCCTTTTCCCGTTTAGCGGACAATGGAAAATACCCGCACCTTCTTCGCCCCGGAGCGCTTTTTTTATAATATGTTCCAGTGCCGACCAATCATGATCAGGGAATTTTGTCCTTTTTAAGGTCAGAAAATCTTTACAGAACTCCTTTGGATCGTGGTGAGCTACAATTGCCCCGTTATTATCCAATATCCATGAACAGCCTTTCTCGCCCGCGTTGATTGGCTGAAGAAAACGTTTATAAATAGTATCGAGGTGAATCATCCATCGAACCATCCCTACAAATTTATCCTTGTAAAATACCGGTTCTGCGATAGATATAGCAGGGTTTCCAAGGTTGTTATAAAACACTTCGCTGACACACGGCTTATGTCCTCTTATCACATAGGCGACACCCGGTTTGTCTGTGTGATCCATACCGGGTCTGTTTGCTATAAAGGGGTGCCTGTGCAGCATAATCCCGTCCGCATCAAGGGTGGAAATCGCATCTGTCTCGTTTTTGTGGATTTCATAGAGATTCTTGACCGGACAAAACCCGACAGCGGATTTGTCTTGCATAGTTTTTTTATAAATATTTTCTTGGCATAGTGGATTCTGCGAAATAGCCTTTAGAGATATAAAATGCTCAACAATGTATTCTTCCAGCCTGGTCGCGGTACTCTTTGCTATCATTAACAAATGCCGTTGTGTTTGGGAAACTATTGTTTTTTCAAATGAATAATGGTCCCAGTATGCAAGGACGAAGATGCCGGCGATAGTAATCAACGCGGCTATGCCACCTATTATCATTTTCTTGGGAAATGGTTGAGTCTTCATGGATATTGCTCTATGGTTGAGCGTAAACGCTCAATTTCGAAAATACTATAATTCTTCAACCGTTATCGCTTCATTTGTATAGATACAAATTCTTGCCGCGATCTTCATCGCGGACTCTGCAATAGCCCGAGCCTCCAGGTCGGTATGCTCAATCAGGGCCAATGCTGCTGCCTGGGCGTAGCTCCCGCCGGAGCCTATTGCCAGTATCCCTTCATCCGGTTCAATGACGTCACCATTTCCCGATATCAAAAATAGATGGTCTTTGTCCACCGCTATCAGGATGGCCTCCAGTTTTCTCAGGTACTTGTCCGTGCGCCAGTCCTTTGCCAGTTCTACTGCGGCGCGTGTTATGTTTCCACTGAACTGTTCCAGTTTCTTTTCAAATTTTTCAGAAAGATTCAATGCGTCCGCAGTCGCTCCGGCAAATCCCACTACAATCTTTCCGTTAAAAATTTTTCGCACTTTCACGGCCTTTTGCTTCATGACTGTGTTGTGCAACGTCACCTGGCCATCTCCGGCTACTGCCACCTTGTTGTTGTGTCTAACCGCCAAAATGGTGGTTCCTCTGAAGTTCATATCGTTGTTTGCTGTCATTTATTTTCCTCCGCTTCTTGGATGTGCTTTGTCATAGACTTCCATTAATCTATCGATGCTAACATGGGTATATTGTTGTGTGGTGGACAATGTTGCGTGCCCGAGGAGTTCCTGAAGGACCCTTAAGTCTGCTCCGGCATCGAGCATGTGGGTGGCAAATGTGTGTCGAATACCGTGTGGACTGATACGGTGCGCCAGCCCGGACTTTTTTAAAGTATTTTCCAGTATACGGGCCATGGATCGTGTAGTGAGGCGTCCTCCCCTGTTGTTTATGAATAAGGGGCTCTCAAGGGAAGGCTTTCCCTCCTTTTTGGTTCGTTTGGCCAGGTACCGTTTTATAGCGGAAAGGGCCTTTTCCCCTATGGGGACCAGCCGTTCCTTGTTTCCCTTCCCCAGGACCCGTATAATCCCCGAGTGAAAATCGACGTTGGAAATATTGAGCCCGGCAAGCTCTGCAATCCTGACGCCTGTAGAATAGAGGGTCTCTAAGATGGCCTGGTTCCTCTTCCCCAGGATTGTATCATTCTGAGGTATGTCCAGGAGTCGAAACATATCATCGACCGACAAATAATCCGGGATGGTCTTATTTCGTTTGGGTGTCAGAACTCCTTCTGCGGGATTTTCCTTAAGCCCTCCGGTTTTTAACATAAACCGGAAGAAGGACCGTAAGGCCGATAGTTTGCGAGCAATGCTGGTTTTTTTGTCTTTCTTGTGAAGAAAACCAAGATAAGATCGGATGACAAGACCGTCGATCTTTTGGGGGTCAAGGGGAAGGTTTGACTCGGTCAGATACTTGCAAAATTCCATCAGGTCGTTTTTATATCCCCGGCACGTATTGGGAGAATACCCTTTTTCACTCGAAAGGTTTTCGATGAATCCCTCGATATCTTTTTTCATAGCCTCAATTCTGATGGACTCGTAAAAAGTCGCCAGACACCCTTTGTGGTCATCCCCGCCAACGCGGCAAGCCCGTAATATCAGCAGGTTCTGGACTCCCGCCTGCGCGGGAGTGACAGAAGTTGGACTTTTTACGACGCCATCAATCCTATGACCGCCCCAAAACGACCCGTGATCTTGTCGCTGCGATATGAAAAGAACTGATCAGTATTGCATCTGGTACAGATGCCGCTTACAGCAATATTTTCCGGACAGACTCCGGAGCCTTCCAATTGTTCCCGGCTGATCGTCCAGAAGTCAAAATGGTTTTCAGAGGTCTCGTATTTTTTAAACGCGGACGGCAGTTCCTCAGAGTGATTTACAAACTCCGCACAGCACGGCCCCAAGGAAGGACCTATTCCGCACATTAAGTCTTTGGGACGGCATCCGTAGACCTCCTTCATGACCGAGATGGTCTTGCCGACGATGTTCTGAACGCTTCCCCGCCATCCCGAATGAATATTTGCCGCCACGTTTTTGATCGGATCAAAGACAAGAATTAGCTGACAGTCGGCACCCTTTGCCAGAAGAAGATAACCGGGTGCATCAGTGATCATGGCGTCTGCTTCATGTTCCTTTAGGTCCGGCTCGTCTTGTTGTGAAAAGACTCTTACCGTATTTCCGTGAACCTGCCGCACGGAGAGCATACCCGGAATGTTCATAACATCGTTAACCAGGGCGCGATTCTTTCGGACATTCTTTTTAAGATCTCCTACATCATAACTTAGATTCAATCCCTTGAACTTGCCATCGCTGTAGCCGCCGTGCCGGGTAAATATACCATGAGTCACGCCGGAAAAGGCCGCAATGTGTGGAAATTGGTAAAATACAGTATTTTTATCACGATTGCAAATCA
>JAUWMN010000086.1 GCA_030613165.1 Desulfobacterales bacterium | reverse complement strand
AGTGCCAAATCCGGTGGAGATCAGGTTTATAGACTGATCAACTAGTGTCATGTATTTCAAGTGTTTGATGTGAAAGAAAGTAGAACACCACCAATGTCATTCCCGCGAAGGCGGGAATCTATAGCTACTGCACAATCTCCTGGCTTCCCGCCTTCGCGGGAATGACAAAATCAAGATGCGTCATTTCTTATTGACATGACACTACTATGAAACAGCGCTTACTTCAAAGGAATAAAAAATGACGAATTGCCTCATAAAAAATGTTACCGAAAGGACCTTTGAGAAACCATCGATGACTTGTCAATCCTGATAATTTCTCATAAAAAGGGGTGGGTCGGGATCTCGAACAATAAGAGTAAGATGCTTATGAAACAAAGGGTGGGTTGTAGATCGCGAATTATGACGTAGTTGCCCTCGATGAGCAGTACTCTCACCGAGGGCGCCAATATCAGGGTGTGTGCCTTTCGAGCGGCAGCTGAACGATTTCAAACCAGTACTTTGACAGGGTCTTCATTATATCGACCAATGCTTCAAACGACACCGGCTTTATAATAAAAGAGTTTACGCCTAAGTCATAGGTGCGACAGATGTCTTCTTCAGCCTTAGATGTCGTTAGCACCACGATCGGGATTGTCCGCAGATCCGGGGCCGCCTTGATCTCTCTGAGCGCCTCACGTCCATCTTTCCTGGGCATGTTAAGATCAAGGAGGATCAGACCAGGCGCCGGCGATGTGCCGGCCTCTGAATATTTGCCGCGATGGTGCAAATAGTCCATTAGATCCTCGCCATCCACAACAAAGCGCAGGTCGTTGGCCAATCGGGCCTCTTCCAACGCCTCCTTAGCCATGAGACGATCGTCTTCATCGTCATCCGCCATCAGAATCGTGATTGATTTTGCGTTGTTATCCATTGTGTTCCTCCTTAGGTTGTTTAACGGGCAATGTAGCGATAAATGTCGCCCCCTGCCCAGGCATACTTATGGCTGTAATGCTTCCACCATGGCGCTTGACAATCTTGCGACAGACGGAAAGCCCTATGCCTGCCCCTTCGTATTCGTTGCGCCCGTGCAGTCGCTGAAAAACCCCGAAGATCCGGTCACCATACTTTTCATCAAAACCTATCCCGTTGTCTGCCACGGTTATCTGACAAAGCTCGGCAGCTGACAATTCTACACCCTCACCGTTTATGCGTTTACTATGGATCTTTACAATCGGCGGGTGTTCCTTTCTGTGGAATTTCAATGCGTTGCCTATAAGATTTTGCAGCAACTGCCGCATCTGCAACGGATCTGCCGCAATGGTTGGCAGATCGCCTATTTCTATGCGTCCACCTGTCTGCTCAATACGCACCTCTAAATCGGAGACCACTTCCTGTAAAATTTTGGCAAGGTCAACCGGAACAAAAGGGTGGCCCTTGGTGGTAATACGCGAATAGGTCAACAAGCCCTCAACCAGAGTTTGCATTCGTCCTGCCGCATTCTGCATCCTATCCAGATAATCGCGTCCCTGCTCGTTGAGTGCGTCCCCGCACTTAGCCTTCAGCCGATCACCGAATGCCGTCACTTTGCGCAGTGGCTCTTGAAGGTCGTGCGAGGCGATGTAGGCAAAATCCTGTAGCTCCTGGTTGCTCTGCTCCAGCCTTTTTGCAAATGCTTTCAGTTCCTCCTCGGCAATCTTTTGCCCGGTGATGTCAACAAAAGACTCCAAAAGGGCTGCCTCACCATTAATTTCAACAGGAACAACGGTCTTTAATATGGGAATTTGCCCCCCTTCTTTAGTTAAAAGCACTCTCTCCGAATTATCGACTTCTTGTTGCAAATCAATAATTGGACACTTATTAACTTCGGCCGGGCAAAGGGTCTTGTGGCACACCATACCTGCGATTTCATCCTCTGATTCATAACCCATCAGCTTCAAAACCGCATGATTGGCGCTCCGAATTCTCTTGTCCCTGCCGATTATGACAACACCGTTAGGCATGCTGTTCAAAATCGTCTCCAGCGTCCGTTGTGATCGTTGCAGTTTTGTTTCCGTCTGCTTTCGGTCGGCGATTTCCTCTTTAAGTTTTATGTTGGTGGCTCGGAGTTCGGATGTGCGCTTTTCTACCCGCTCCTCAAGGTGTAACTGGTATTTTTCCAGCTCCTCATTAGCTTTCTCCAGGTCTCCCATAATTTTTTTTAAGCCCGATATGCTCTTAAATACATGGGCAAAACCACAAACTTTTCCACCCGAATCTCTAATTATCGACGCGCTGATTAGAATAGGAATTTTTTCGTTATCAATGGTTTTAAAAAAAGTTTCTATATCAAAGATGTTTTCTTGAATCTGCAAGGCCTTAAAAATAGAGCACTCCGTATCGCACATGTCGGTTTTTAAAACATCTTTACAATACATCCCTTGCGCTTGTTGAGCTGGAAATCCTGTCATTCTTTCCGCTGCTGTACTAAAATAATTTATTCTCATCTGGCGATCCATAGTAAAAACCGCATCAGGAATTGATTTTAAAATCTCGCCCAAATCCACCTTTTCATCGGAATTAAACAATAGCTTGCTTCCATTACCCATTAATTGCTCCTAAATCTATTCAAATATAGATGCTACAAAATCACAGTAATCATCACCCATTTATCGACATTTCAGTTCAACCTAAGTCAACTCTCGTCTACAAAGGCCATCCGATGTAAGGCCTCTCCTTTTACATCGGCCAAAAGCGTTGTAGCTTCTTCGACCGGCAAGGGCCGGCTCAGCAGATAGCCCTGTATCGCATCACATCCTTGTTCCCGTAAGAATGAGAGCTGTTCTTCCGTCTCCACGCCTTCGGCAACGACCTCTAAGTTTAGACCGCGTGCCATGGTAACAATTGCGGTGACAACAGCTGCATCGGATCGGTTGGTGGAAATCTCCTTAACAAAAGTTTGGTCAATCTTTATTACACTGAGAGGGATATGTTTCAACTGGCTCAATGAGGAATAACCGGTACCAAAATCATCCAGCACAAGCCGCACTCCCATGGCTGTTAATTTATGCAACGTGTTCATGGTCGCCTCGGATTTTTGCATGAAGGCGCTCTCAGTGATTTCCAGTTCGAGATAATGGGACGCCATCCCACTTTCGTCTAAAACCCGCCGTATTGTTTTTATAAGATCTTCTTGTTCAAACTGTTGACTGGCAAGGTTTACCGACATACGTATCGGTGGAATCCCAGCTGCCTGCCACACCTTATTTTGCGTGCAGGCCGTGTGTAACACCCACTTACTCATCGGAACGATCAGGCCGGTCTCCTCGGCCAGCGGGATAAAGTCTGCCGGCAGGATCATGCCTGTGCCGGGGCGCCGCCAGCGTATGAGCGCTTCCATGCCAATAATATTCCCTGTGCGCATATCCACTTGGGGTTGATAGTGGAGCAGAAATTCTCCGCGTCCCAAAGCCTTGCGTAGGCTGTTCTCCGAGGTCAAACGTTCAAGGACGACAGCGCCCATGGACTCGGTATAATACTGGTGGTTATTTTTTCCCTGGTATTTTGCGTGATACATCGCTGTGTCCGCGTGCTTGAGCAAGGTGTCGATGTCCTCACCGTCCGAAGGGTACATGGCGATACCTATACTGGTAGTGGTAAACACCTCACGGCCTTCCAGCGTATATGGGTAGGACAGCCTGTTAAGAATGCGCTGAGCTACTTGGGCCACATCAGAAATGCTGTTAACCTCCGTAAGCAATATAATAAACTCATCACCACCCAGACGCGCCACGGTATCAGCTGCTTCGTTTGCGGTTCTACGGGCAACCGTGTCGCTTTTACGCACACAGTCTGTGAGCCGATCGGAAACAGACTTCAGCAGCAGGTCGCCCACATGGTGGCCGAGCGTGTCGTTGATGCGTTTGAAATCGTCAAGGTCAAGGAACAAAACCGCTGCGAGTCGCTGATAGCGCCTGGCATGCTCCAAGGTCTGCCCCAGGCGATCTTTAAACAGCACACGGTTCGGCAAGCTGGTCAACGTATCATAATAGGCCAACAATCGAATTTGTTCCTCTGTCCGTTTCCGCTCGATAGCGTAACGGATGGCACGTTCCAACAGAGGCGCCGTGATCTCCCCTTTGACCAGGTAGTCCGATGCTCCGGCCTTCATTGCTTCGATATCAACTTCTTGATCACCCTGTCCGGTGAGCAAAATTATCGGCGCGGTGCAGCCTTTTTCAATAGCTTCATGGAGGAGCTCAAGCCCGGTGCGCTCGCCAAGTCGATAGTCGAGGAGATAAATGTCGTGTTCTTTGCTATCTATTGCCTCTATTCCCGAGCCATACGTTGTTACCCATTCAAGATCGAGCCTCTTTCCCTCGATCTCGGCAAGCAGATCGCGCGTCATTACATAGTCGTCCTCATCGTCCTCGATGAGCAATATTTTTGTCAGGCGGTCATCCATATCAGTCTCCCGTTTCTCCGGTCGGAAGTTCTACAACTTCAAATTGTTTCGCCGGAAGCGTAACTATAAAGCTCGCCCCTTGTCCGGGCGCACTCTTTGCGCTTATCTGTCCGTCATGCCGCTCCACGATCTTGCGACACACGGAAAGACCTATCCCTGCCCCCTCGTATTCGTTTCTTCCATGGAGTCGCTGGAAGACCCCGAAGATACGGTCAACATATTTCTCTTCAAAGCCAATCCCGTTGTCCTCCACGGTTATCTCGCAGCATTCAGAGTGTGAAGATGCTCCGTCTTTAGCATTCTTACTGAAGATCTTTATGTGAGGAGGCACGTCTTCTTTGTGGAATTTCAATGCATTACCTATGAGATTCTGAAACAATTGCCGCATTTGCAATGGGTCGGCGTCAAGGAGTGGTAAATCACCCAATTCCACTCGGCCGCCTGTTGCCTCGATACGTACCTCCAAGTCTGAGATTACGTCCTTTGCGACCTTGGCGAGGTCAACCGGAGCGTATGGCCGGGCCTTTGTCGTCACGCGGGAGAACATGAGGAGTCCGTTAATCAGAGTTTGCATTCGCGCGGCTGCTTTCTGCATCCGTTCCAGGTAATCGCGACCTTGGTCGGTAAACGCATCACCACATTTGGCCTTAAGGCGATCGCCGAATGCCATAACCTTGCGCAGTGGTTCCTGAAGGTCGTGTGAGGCAATATAGACAAAACCTTGCAGCTCTTGATTACTTTTCTGCAGTTTTGCTGTAAAAGCCTTGAGGTCTTCCTCTGCCCGCTTGCGTTCGGTTATGTCTCTTCCCGTACAGACTATGCAGATTATGCTGTTGTCTTTGTCTTTCATCACAGAACTGCTAAAAAGTATCGGGATTCTACCCCCCTCTTCGGTCGTATACTCTGTCTCATAATTGACGACCCTCCCTATATCGAACAGTTCCTCCAGCTTTGTCTTATCGCGGAATATATCTTTTGACTCAAGTATGGTTTCAATCGGCTTACCAAGAAGTTCCTCTCTCTCGTACCCTAACAATTCGCATGTTGCGATGTTCACTGTTTTAATCTTTGCATCTGCGTCAACCACAACCAAGGTGTCAGTCATGCTCTCCATAATATTGTCCACGTATTCCTTAGAGACTGTTGTCTTCTCCAAGTCTTCGACCATTTTATTAAATGACGTGGCCAGGATGCCGACCTCGTCACTGGTCGTTACTCTGGCCCGTGCGCTGAAATCGCCTTGTGCCACGGCCTGTACGGTCCTTGTCAACGTCTCAATCGGGAGGGTAAGTATTTTGCCGATAAAATAGAACGCCCCGGCGATTGAGATCATGATTATGACAATATATTTTACAATATTTTTCGCCAGTTGATTGATGGGCGCAAAGACCTCGCTCAAGGGCATTTCGAGCAACAAGCCCCACTTCCCCCCTTTGTAACTCAAATAGCCGTGTTGCATGGCATAGCACGCAAGCACGGCTTCATCCCCGGCGCCGACCGTGCACATACTGTCGTTAGCTACATCCCTGATAAGCGCCTTTTTCACGCACTCAGAATGAACGAGACCCCCCTGCAAAATCTTGTGTTTGTGGTCCGTTCGGGTTGCGATTGTCATTCCCTCCCGGTTAAAGAGGTGGACCCGATTTGCGTGGTCTATTTCATCCAACATCTGCAACACCACATGCCACAAAAAGTTCCCGATCACTGCTCCTACTATGGGTCGGTCAGGTCGCTTTTCATCTCGCACCGGGGCCGCAAAAATAATCGTGGGGTTGCCGGTATCGTCGGAAATTACGAGGTCGGAATAGTAGATCTCTCCACGCATAGCAGCTTGAAACGCAATGTTCCTGTTTGGCTCCGTCGCCACCGGGTCTCCGATTTCTTCCTTAAAGGTTGAGGCAACCATAATACCCTTATCGTCAACCAGAAAGATGATATCCCAGGGGCCCGTCAAGAGGGCCTTCTCATGCAATGTTTTGATTACATCGCTTCTTCCGAGAGTATGTGATCTCATTTCACTGTCTGTTTGATCCGCTCTCCTCAGCGGTGCAAGCCATTTTGTTGCCTTGCTGTCCGCGGCAATGACCTGAATGTCCTGGTATGCCTTGAACAACACACGATCAATGTCGTTCATAATATTTCGGGCCAGTTGCGCCTGAGCATTCTTAATAGACTCCTGCAGTATCTCTCGCGTCGAAAAATACGACATGAGACCGAGTGCCAGGGCGGTAACAACCCCTACAATGCTGATCGATAGAATGAGCTTGGTTGAGAATTTCACGTTATATCCTCAGAACGATATGATATCGTAAATTCAATTCATAGACGCCTTTTACGGCATAAAAACTTTTCACATTGCCGGTGTGCGTTTAGATATTCATCGGCATCCGTTCATAATGTCTTTACCCATTTCACGCCCGACCATTTATAAATTAATCTAATGATTTTGATAAGTTCATAAAAAATCTTTGCTTAGGGCTGGGTGAGCAAATTCTTATACCTAAGTTGAGCGATTTTTGAGGAAGAGATGTGCCAATATCTTGATGTAGTCCCGCCTATCTGGGCGGGACGAAAACCGCAGGCATACCCGTGGATATGTCGAGGATTTTCGCAAGCCCTTGATG